>DAORKJ010000021.1:0-46068 GCA_035439505.1 Chitinophagales bacterium | reverse complement strand
ATTAAATAATCAACATATGCATATCGAAACACAAACCTATAACCAATCACAATCACCTGCTGATGCTGCTATTTGTCAATTATTAGCTGAGCTTATTGAAGCCAATCTTCCGAAAGCAGAAAATAAAATCTGGCATGCCCACCCTGTTTGGTTTTTAGAGGGCAATCCAATTGTTGGTTATAGTAAATTAAAGGACAGTGTACGCCTGCTATTTTGGAGTGGGCAGTCGTTCGATGAACCGGGCTTATCACCCGAAGGCAAATTTAAAGCTGCTGAAAAAAGATATACGAGCGTTGAACAAGTTAAAGCTGCTGAAATAAAACGATGGTTAAAAAAAGCAGCTGCCATTCAATGGGATTATAAAAATATTGTAAAACGGAAGGGTAAATTGGAGCGATTAAAATAAAGTAGGCGGACCTAACAAATTATTACTTCAATTACGCTAAATTAATACTATCAATAACAAATGTTATTTTCTATTTTGCAAATTAATCATACATTTACCCATTATTAAATTTGATTTAATTTCAATCCATGTCAACAGGCAATTTTAGTGTGTTTAAAACTTGGCTAAAACAAATTTCTTTCCTCACAGATGAAGATTGTCAGCTATTTGAACCTCATCTTGAAACTAAAATTTTAAAAGCCAAGGACTTTTTTTTGACAGAAGGCAAAATTTGTAAGGAAATTGGATTTGTCAACCATGGCGCTTTTCGTCGTTTTTACTTATCAGAAGGCAAAGAAATAAATATGCAGTTTGTTTTTGAGCAGGAATTTGTTGTTGACTACGATAGTTTTTTAGACGGCAAACCCACTAAATATTTTATACAGGCGATAGAAGACACAGAAATTGTGATATTCAACTTAAATGCATTACATCATGCCTATCAAATTTCTCATAGCTGGGAACGATTTGGCCGCATGATGGCAGAAGTCTCATTTAAAATTACTACTGAAAGAGTAGAAAGTTTTTTATTCATGAACGGTGAACAACGATATCTTAATTTGTTGAAAAAACAGCCTGAGATATTTGAAAGGGTTCCTCTTTACCATATTGCTTCCTACCTTGGCCTGGAACGTGAAAGCCTAAGTCGTTTAAGAAATAAAATTGCCAAACGATAACTATTGTAACATTTATCAATTTGCTAGTTAGATAACTGATTGAACTTTGCAGTATTAAATGTAAAATTCAAATCAAATGAAAAAACTAATAATTTTCCCGGCAATAATACTTTTATTGAGTTCATGCCAATCGTTTAATGAAATCGCTATTGTTCCTACAACACCAGAAAACGATTTTGAGGACACTTACACCATAATTTGGAATGGCAAAAGTGAAGCCTATCGTTATATTGATGGGGAATATAAAAGAGATGAAACCTATGATTACGTGTTTAATGTCATCCAAAAAAGATACGACAAACAATGGAAATCTACTAAAACACTTCACCGCAATCACCCTGATTATGATTTTAATGCTGGCGAAAGAAGTCAAAGTATGTATTTTGAACTTAATTATACTGCAGCAGTATCGGGTTTAACAACAATTCTAAATACTTCATTAGGCAACGGAACTGGTGTTTCCGATAGAGAATTCAGAGAACAAATTTTAGAAATCCAATTACTACCTAGTATATCCTATTATAATATCAGTAAATACGCCCCCTACAACAGAATAAAAATTACGCAACATTATCAATATGAAACAGGCGTGTTATTAGAAACAGTTGAATTATATCAGGACGATGATGGCAAAATTACCCCATTCATGAAAAATGAAGAAAGGGCAACTTTTTATGTTAAAGGAACATTTAATGGTCCTCCCACTTCTTTCCAATAAAAATATTTTATTTATAATTGATAACGACGGCGTTACTACCGTCGTTTTTTTATTGGCGTCCGTTATCTTTTCGGCTAATAGGTTATCTTTATACAAATAATTAGTCTGTTAATTATATGCAAGCCATTGTTCAACAACTTGAAAAGAACGACCTAGAAGCTTTCAGGTCACTCATTCAGATTTATGTCGATTTATTCGGAATGGAGGATTATCAACCTATTGCTGATAGTAATTTACTCAATTCGCTACAGCAAACGAATTTCGAAGTTTTTGTTGCAACTATAAATAATAAAATGGTAGGTGGTTTAACCATTTATATCCTCCAACCCTATTATTCCGCAAAAGGTATTGCCTACATTTACGATTTGGGTGTTGCAGAACAATTTCAACGGATGGGAATTGGTAAAGAGTTACTCAATCACCTGAAAATATTTTGTGCAACAAATAATTTAGAAGAATTGTATGTTCAGGCAGAAGCAATTGACCGCCACGCCATTAATTTTTACAGAGGCACTAATCCTTCAAGTGAAATGGAAGTAGTTCATTTTAATTATAGCATCGGCCCTGAAAATAAATAGTAAATTTTAGTCAGATGATTATTGTTACCCATCATATTCAACACAAAAAAATTGCCGAAATTGGTGATGACCTGATTGTTATCCACAATGAAGATGATGGCGTTCAGTTGGTTGGTGAAATATATTATGCCGGTTATGATGCAATCATTATGTATGAACATCAGCTTACTCCCGCCTTTTTTGATTTGAAAAATGGTTTGGCCGGAGCCATCTTGCAAAAGTTTACTAATTATAAAATTCAACTAGCCATTATTGGTAATTTTTCGGCAACACAATCAAATAGTTTACGTGATTTTATCAGGGAAAGTAATAAACGTAAACATATCAATTTTGTAGCATCATTATCAGATGCATTACTATTATTTTCCAATTAAGCAGCCACCTTCTATTTAATTACATATTGGTATCCTATTGTTATATTTGGCAATTCGTTACATCGAACCAAAGATTAACTTTGTTGGTTATTGAAAAAAAATACAATGGAAATAGGAATAGATAGTTTTGCCGCAGCGCCTAGAAACAAGGAAATTAGTCATGCACAGGCGCTAAATGAATTATTAGACCGCATCACATTTGCGGACGAAGTTGGGCTGGATATATTCGGCTTAGGTGAACATCACAGGAAAGAATTTTTAGATTCTGCATCACATATGTTGCTTGCAGCGGCAGCAGCTAAAACAAAACGAATAATATTAAGCAGCGCAGTAACGGTAGTGAGTGCAGCAGACCCTGTTCGCATATTTCAAAATTTTGCAACCTTAGATTTAATATCCAACGGTCGCGCAGAAATTGTTGCAGGTCGTGGTTCATTTATTGAAGCTTTCCCTTTATTTGGTTTTAGCTTAAGTGAATACGATGAATTATTTATCGAAAAACTGGACCTCTTATTAAAAATTCGGGATAATGAATTTATTACATGGAAAGGTAAATACCGACCTGCACTAAATAATCAAGCTATTTATCCTCGACCTGTTCAAAAAAAACTACCCATTTGGTTAGGTGTTGGCGGAACTCCTGAATCATTTATCCGTGCAGGTGAATTGGGATTACCATTAATGGTTGCCGTAATTGGCGGTGAAACACATCGTTTTCGTCCACTCATTGATTTATATCGCGAAGCAGGAACAAATGCAGGTTATGGAGATGATGAATTAACTGTCGGATTACATTCGTTAGGATTTGTAGCCAACACAAGTGAAGAAGCAGTAAATGCCTACTATCCGGGTTATGCAGAGATGTTTACACAAATTGGAAAGGAGCGCGGATATCCCCCGGTAACCAAATCGCGTTTTGATGCTCAAAATGGCCCAACAGGCGCTTTATTAGTTGGAAATCCTGAAGAAATTGGAGAAAAAATTATTCGTCACAGCAAAGCATTAGGTGGCATTTCCCGTTTTACTTTTCAAATGGATGCAGGGTTAACGCATCAACAATTAATGGAAGCAATTGAACTTATTGGTACTAAAGTAATTCCAGCTGTAAAAAACTTATTAAAATAAAACAACAAATTATTAATCATTAACTTCTGATGGTCAAGAAATGAAATCAAATAAACTTTTTCTTTTTATTGTTGGGTTAATTATATTTATCAGCTATTCTTTTTCCTTAAAACCGGATCAATTTAGCGAGCTATTAACGCGTAGTGAATTAATATTTACCCAACCTGAAAATTTTACTGCAATTGAAATAATAGACCAGAATACGATGCAGTACGAATATGCTTTAAAACACAATACCAAAAACTTCGAAGTGCGTTATGCCATCAGGCCTTTGGATGAATTGATTAAAACATATGAGAAAAAAGAAAAAAATAAAAAAGAAGGGGACATCAATATTCATCCCAATAAATTATATGAAACATTATTACAATCAACAACAATGAATATTTCCGGCGGCTATTTGCCTGAAATAGTGGTGTTTGATTCTCTTGCTGTAAGGCAGGAGTTTAATGCCGATTGGGGCGCAACTACGTATGTTGAGGTAGGCAATGCATTTGGTGCCAACTATAAATATTGTATTACTGTTGCCATACACAAAAACAATGTGGCAGATGCTTATTTGTTTTTCCTCTCCGACAATACAGAGAATTTTGATGACGTTATGTTATCCGCTTTTCATTCTTTAAAATTTAAGTAATTTCCGCTTTGAGAAAATAAAATTATAAAATATGGGCATACAATCTATTCGACCATTTATTGGCGCACAAAACTTTGAATTATCCTGTGCATTTTATCGCGAACTGGGCTTTAACGAAGAAAAGTTGGAAGAAAAACTAATGGTATATAAATCAGGTAACTTCGCATTTTATTTACAAAATGCTTACGTAAAAGATTGGGTGGATAATACCATGGTATTTATGGAAGTAGATGATATTAATGCGTTCCACAGCTCGTTAACTGCATTAAATTTACCCTCCAAATATCAGCAGGTTCGTTTATCGGAAATTCGATTATTTGATTGGGGGAAAGTAGTTTATTTGCACGATCCATCAGGGATTTTATGGCATATCGGTGAATTTAAAGTTTAATCCAAAGTAGATTTATCTCCGGGCACAATTCTCATTTGTGTAATAATTGTCAATACCTAAACTGTATTTACAGCATAAACAGATTACAGTTTTGGTAATTTAGTTTATCAAGGAATTTAGTACTTTTTAATTGTTATATCCAACGCTCAATGTAGTTTTGCAGTTAATTTTGTAGATGTTTCGAATTAAATGGCATGTTCGCCTCATTCAAATTGTTTAAATTTACAGGTATCAATTGCAAGCTAGAACGATAAGGGGGCATGATACCAATACAAAAATTGCAGAATAAAACAGTTTATACCATTTTATTTTTAGTGGTTGTGCTTAGTTTTTTTATGCACTTTTCACACTTCTCAGACGAGTTAATTGGGACACATGTGTGGCGGCAAACGCAAACACAATCAACCATTATTAACTTTTATGAAGAGGATATGAATATTTTTAATCCCAGAGGTAATATCAAATCCGATAATGATGGTATTCAACGAATGGAGTTTCCATTAATGCAATGGTTGGTAGCCGGGCTATATCATATAACAGGCAATCACCTGGCGGTAACAAGATATTTCATGTTTTTAATTGGCATAATTGCCATGTTTGGTTTATATCATTTGTTGCTCGCGTTATTTAATAAACCAATATTATCATTAATTGGTGCTTGGGCTTTTACGTTTTCACCTGCATTTTATTATTATACCATAAACCCCTTGCCCGACAATTTGGCACTTTGTTGCGGTATTTGGGGATTGGCTCTTTTTTTTAAATATGTCCATAATCAAAAAACAATTGTTTTAATTGCCTCAGGATTAATAATGAGTTTGAGTGCATTGTGTAAATTACCTTTTATACTCTATTATATAGTTCCTATTATTTATTTTATTCAAATAATAAGAAAACAGGGAAATACATTCATCACCTTAAAAACGGCTATGCTGCAATTGGCTTGGGGTTTACTGCCATTAGTCTGGTATGCTGTAGTGATACCACAATGGAGCCACAATCCTGTTTTAGCGGGTGTGTTTGATAGCCAGGTTTCAGTATTAAAATTGTTAGATTATTTACAACATAATATATTTATTACCACACCCGATTTATTATTAAACTATGGGTCTGTGTTATTTTTTATTGCTGGATTTTATTTTCTTGTTAAGCGTAAATCATATAGGGATTTTCGATTTATCCCTATATTATGGCTCGGAATAATGGTTATCGCATATTATTTATTTGAAATTATCCCCATAGGAAAAATTCACGATTATTATTTATTTCCATTTTATCCTTTGTTGTTCATCTTAGTTGCTTATGGTGCCTACCATATACTTTATGGAAGTAACAAAAAACTACGTATTGTATCTTATGTACTATTAATTGTTTTGCCGTTAACCTGTTTCCTTCGGGCAGATACCAGATGGAATAATAACAATCCCGGTTTTAACCGCGACCTGCTCACCTATAAAACAGAATTACGCAATGCTGTACCAAAAAACGCAGTGGTGGTTGCAGGAAATGATATATCAAAAGTTATTTTACTATATTATATTGATAAAAAAGGGTATCCGTTTTTAAATAACATACTTACCACAAACGATTTACAGGGATTTGTGTCAGGAGGTGCTGAATTTTTATATACCGATTCACCTGACATAATAGATCAGCAACAACTAACACCATTTATCGATTCTTTGATGGCAACGTATGGTTCTATTAATGTTTACAAACTTAAAAATCCGAATTAAATTGTTTAGCTAGTTGAATTTCTGATTGTCACATCTCACTATGTTTCAGGAATTTATTATGTTACAATTGATGATGTAAATATGTTGATAGCGCAATCTAATTTAGTTATTGTGAATTAATAAAAAGTATATAAAGTGTAATGCAATAAGTTGCTCGTTGAGTTAATCACAAAGTTCATTCACTTTAATGATTCTAAAAAACAATTTCTAAATTCAAACAATACTGTATGTTTAAAATAAAAGGTTGGGCACTTTGATATACACTTTGCGCAAAAAACGATTTTAAAGTTAAACTAAATATGTTCATCTATAAGCCCTCATAAGTTATTTAGTTGTAGTCATTTTAAGCTACTTACTTCAAGCTCATCCTCCAGTTAAACAAAAGTGGTAACCCAAACATATATAATTTTTTTTAATAGAACTAAAATGTTGAAAACTTGTGGTTTTAGCGTAGTTATAAGGCTGCATTTTTAAAGGTTGTACCGAGTTTTCTGTATTAATCAACGTTAAATCAGTACAGAATTAACTTGACAATTGTTAAAAAATTATATATTATTTGTGAAGCAACCCAACGAAACCCATATACATCATTGAGTTAGTCACATTTGTTTAAAACACGGCCTTGCCTGCTTAAATAAACGTCACTATTTTTACTGTTATAAGTATCCCTATTTATTACCCAATACCACCTTTTTTATGTTTTTGAAAAAACTATTGCCAATAGTCCTATTTATTGCCTTTTACCAAACAACCTATTGTCAGGTTAGCTTTAATTATGGCCCTGAAATCGGTGTTACAACTCCACATTTACCCGCACTTCAAAACACAAATCCTCAGGGTGAAGCAATAACTGAAACTTATTTTCCTATTATAAGTCCCATAATCGGGTTTCAAAGTCAGGCTACTTTTTGCCAACATCTACAACTAACCGCGGGTCTTCAATACCAAATAACAGGTACTAACTTCCATTCACATAGTGATGGTTCCGATATACGCGATGATGGCAGTGGCACTTATTATACTTACACCTATGACATATGGGAAAAACAACGTTTTCATAAAATAACTTTACCGGTTTCTATTGGATATAAATTTACTATTGGTCATTTTACGCCAACAATTTATACAGGTTTACGTCCTAATTTATTTTTAACCGGCACTTATGCTTATAATACCGAATATGTAGCAACCGATAATGCCGAACCGGGTGCCAGCGAAAATGAATTTAACCCCTTAAGTAAATTAGAAGCCAGAACTCCAATGGCACATTGTAACTTCCAATTTACAGGTGGTGTGTCAACTGAAATTGGCCCTAGAATTAAAATTGCAATTAATTATAGCAGAGGTCCTGAAATATTTTATGCAGAAAAAAGCACTTCTAAAGAATCCGATTATATTAGTATGATTAATCAGGATTTAAGCCTTAGTTTAACTTATCTGTTGGCCGATATTGTTAAGGTAGCCAAATAATTTTAATGTTATTACCGTAGGTTTTTACATTTCCCAATATTTCCTATCTTGGTGCCGGCTTAAGTATTAATGAGCAAAAGCTCCTTTTATACCGTGGCTCAAAATGTCCGTTTTTTGGCTGCACAAGGGTTTGAATTACCGGTAGGTTTGTAGCTTACTAATTTCATGTTATGCAAAAAACTACAATTGCATTTTTAGTATTACCACATGTGCACCTGCTCGACCTGGCAGGTCCCGATCAGGTTTTTTTAGAAGCTATAGGATATAATGCGCCTTTTGAAATTGTATACTGTTCAATTGGTGATGATGTTGCTTCCTCCGCCTTATTACCTTTTGGGAAGCTGAAACATTTTTCTAAAATAAAATTAAAACCACAGGATTTTTTAATAGTCCCGGGTGCCGAATTAAGTTATTTACAATCTAAACATTTCAAAAATAATACGCATCTCTTTACCTGGTTAACTAGTTGTTATGCCAACCATATAAATATTTGCAGTATTTGCAGCGGTGCATTTGTATTAGCTGAAAGTGGGTTGTTAAATGGCAAAGAATGTACTACGCATTGGAAAAGAACAAAAGAACTTCAACAATTATATCCAAAAGCCAAAGTAGTAGAAAATGTTTTATTTACTGAGGATGGAAATATTTATGCAAGCGCAGGCATTGCTTCAGGTATCGACATGGCATTATATATTGTAGAAAAAATAATGGGCAGTTTTTTTGCGCACAAAGTTGCCCGTGAATTAGTTATTTACACCCGCCGTTCCGGTAATCAACATCAGCATAGCGAATTATTAAATTATCGCAATCATATACATACCGGTATTCATAAAACACAGGATTGGCTGCACGAAAATTTACATAAAAAAGTATCGCTTAAATTTTTAGCAGGAATTGCCAATATGAGCGACCGTAATTTTACACGTGTTTTCAAAAAAGAAACTTCACTCACTGTAAACGAATACATAACATTATTGCGCAAGGAAAAAATTACGCAATTATTAAATAACCCCGATATGTCGCGCGCACAAATTGCAAAACAATGTGGCCTTAAAAGCGAACGCCAGGTTAGTCGCCTGATTAACAACAAGTAAATCCTAATTTTTTAATCACTTAATTTATTTTTATGTTACACAAATTACGCTTAGTAGTTGTGTTGTCAGCAGTGTTAACCGGCATTACAGAAATAATTGCCCAAACACCCAACTCGGCACCTCGGCAAATTGATGTTATACATCAAGACATTGAATTATCGTTTGACTGGGATAAACAACAGGCATCTGGTTCAACAGCTTTGTATATTTATGTAATTCAACCAACTTCAACAATCACATTAGTCGCACAACAACTCACCATTCAAAATATATATGCTAATAATAGCCAACAATTATCGTTTACCGAAAATAATGGGATACTAGTTCAACTCGATAGCACCTATAAAGCAGGCGATTCGTTAAAATTAAAAATTGATTATCATACCAATTGGGTAAACACAAGTGACCCGAATTTTTTAGGTGGAAGTAATGGACAGGGTATACGATTTTTTCAACCAACAAAAACAGAACCAACTAAAAAACGACAAATTTGGTCTGCCTGCGATTATGGTTCTTTACCCCTGTGGTTGCCTTATATCAATAATACGGAAGACTTAAGAACAACATCATTTACAACAACCATTGACAGTTCATTAACCTTAATTACGAATGGACATTTAGTGAAAGCAACAACAAAAGGTAGCGGCACCGCCTATCATTATTTTATGAACCATCCTTATTCAGCTGATTTAACTGCATTTGTAATTGGAGAATATAGTGATGTGCGGCAATATGCAGGAAATATCCAATTGCATAATTACAGCTATAAAGATGAGGTTGCAGCAACTACAGCAAGTGTTGAGCGATTACCCGACATGGTAGATTATTTTTCCAAAACAACAGGCGTTCCTTACCCTTATGAAACATATAGTCAGGTATTTGTTTTGGACGTACCCTGGGGAATGGCTGCAACCTCATTGTCCATACAAACAGAAAATATGGTGGATGATTTTGGCACACATGCCGATTTCCTTTATCTATGGGATGGACTGGAAGGCGAGTCGCTTGCGCAACAGTGGTTTGGTAATTATGTTACTTGTAAAAACCCCAATCATGTCTGGTTAACTAAAGGTATTGCCCGATATTTTTCCGGTTTGTATAATGCCAATAAAAATGGAAAAGATGAATTTCTATTATGGCAACATGCATACGACCAAATTACATATTTTTTCGATTGGGATTATGGGGTTCGACAAGCATTAGTAAATACTGATACGAATAACATCTATAATTTTATTAACAGCAATACGCCATATTTTCATGCCGCAGCTTTTATGCGAATGTTGCATAAGGAATTAGGTGAAACACAATTTAAATCGGTTATACAGGAATATTTAACTACTTACGCCAGCACTTCGGTTACCACTGAAAATTTAATAACCACAATTGAAAAAGTCACAGGTAAACCCATAACATGGTTTTTTGATCAATGGGTTTACCAAACAGGACATCCCATTTTTGATGTGCAACAAGCATATGATGCTGAAAATAAATTATTTACATTACAAGTAGTGCAAACTCAAACTTTTGATAGCTTAACCGCGTATAAACAAACACCATATTTTAAGGGGAAAATGGAAATTGCCATCAACAATAAAATACATCAAATAAATATTGAACCCAAAAAAGAAAACATATTTATATTTTCAATGGAGGAAAAACCTAAATTGGTAAATTTTGATTATGAAAGTACATGGCTAAAACAGGTAACTTTTGATAAATCACTGGAAGATTTAATTTATCAAATACAATTCGACAGCGATGTATTGGGTCGGCAATCTGCATTAAATGCATTAACAACAATTGCACAAAACGATACTACATCTCTTTCTACTAAAGAAAATATTTTAGCCCATTACAGGGAGATTATTTTAAGCGATACTTATTGGCGATTTAAATTAATTACGTTAACACAATTGCAAAACATTTTAGTTCCCTGGGGTAGCAGTGACCCGATAAATTTAGATGAGTCAACAACAAATATGTTGTTACAATTAATCAAGCAGGATAGTTCGTGGGTTTGTGCGGCAGCTATTCGGTTTTTAGGGTTAACAAAAAATGTTGCTTATGCCGATATTTTTATCAACGCATTAAAAAACACAAGCGATAGGGTTGTAAATTCTGCAGCAATTGCATTAGGTAAAACAAAAAGTGAAAAGGCTTATGATGCGCTTGCCAAACTACTTGGCAGACCTTCATGGAAAAACCAAAGTTTAATGAGTGCCCTTTCAGGATTAAAAGAATTAGGTGACCCTAGAGGGTATAATATTGCTTATAATGCGCTTCAGGATGTTTATTTAAGCAGATGGTATTTACCAACACCGCCGGTTTGGGATTTCCGGGTTGTTGCTGTAGAAACAATTGTTGCGCTCAACAGAGGTAGTGATATATTACCATTATTACTTACCCGTTTCGAAAATGCTTTGCAGGAAGGTGATATTAATACCGTTTTTAACTATGTAGTATTATTATCAAAAATTCCTGACGAAAAAGTAAAACCGGTTTTTGAAAAATTGAAAATAGTTTATCAAAATGACAGCAATACTTTAATAGCTGTTAACACCTTTGAACAACAATATTTAACCTTAATACAAAAATAACTATGGAAATAATTGCTTCAGCTACATCAAACGAACATGATTTTGACTTTTTAGTTGGAAAATGGCAGGTGAAAAACAGAAAACTTGTTGCACGTTTGGCCAATTGCACCGATTGGATAACATTTGATTCAGAAATACATATGGTTAAAACCCTGAATGGTTTTGGCAATATGGAACGCTACTTTGCAACCTTTGATAATCAGCCATTTGAAGGCATGGCAATTCGTTTATTTAATCCCGAAACAAAATTATGGAAAGTATATTGGACCGATACGTCCAGTTGCAAAATGGATGAACATCCTGTTACCGGTTCATTTGAAAATGGTTTAGGTAAATTTTATGCAGCGGATTTTTTTAATGGGATACCCATAGTGGTATTATATCAATGGGATGCAAGCAATAAACAATTCCCTAAATGGTCACAAGCATTTTCAGTTGATAATGGCTTAACATGGGAATGGAACTGGGAAATGCAATTGGAAAAATTAGAATAAAATAGCATTTCAAAGGTTAATGCATAGGCAATAATTTACCTTTTGTTTAAGGAACTCTGCGTGTAAAGAATTATCTTTGAATAACAAAAGGAAGTTCATATATGACTACCCATAAAAAGGTTTGCATTTTTGGCACAGGAGGATTTGGACGGGAAACATTTTGTTGTTTGCTGGACGCTATGAAGGTGAAAGATTTTAATGCTGCAGCTTCCACTTGTTTTATGGTTGGCGATGAACATTACACAACATCAGAAGTAATGGGAATTGAAGTAATTCGCCAATCTGCATTTCAACCCGAAATCTATGATGTTGTAGTCGCCATTGGTGATCCTGCTGCCAGAAAAAAAGTAGTGGAATCGCTTCCACCTCAAACAACATATACCACTATTGTTCATCCAAGTGTTATTATGTCACAATGGGTTACCATTGGTGAAGGTAGTATTATTACTGCAGGCACAATTTTAACCTGTAATATCAGTATTGGCAAACACGCTCAATTAAATTTACATACCACCATTGGCCACGATTGTGTGATTGGCGATTATTTTACGACGGCACCGGCAGCTAATATCAGCGGCAACTGCACATTTGGCGAACAGGTTTATATCGGAACAAATGTTGCAGTCAAACAAGGTGTTACTATTCCATCTGAGACCACTATTGGAATGGGTGCTGTTGTGGTAAAAGATATCGCCACTGCCGGAATATATATTGGCAACCCTTTAAAACAATTAATTAAGTAATTTATCATAAATTAAAATAACCGCAATGACCATTACTGTATCTACAACTGTTAATGCTCCAATTTCAAAAGTTTGGGATTACTGGAATTTACCTGAACATATTAAACAATGGTGTTCGGCATCAGAGGATTGGCATGTTCCTGATGCAGAAAATGATTTGCGCGAAGGCGGTGAATTTACCACAACAATGGCTGCACGTGATGGCAGTTTCAGTTTCGACTTTAATGGTATTTACACAAATATTATTGAACATCAATTAATTGAATACCGGATGTCTGATGGAAGAAAAGTAAGTATTACTTTCAGTGAAAAAAACAATGCTGTTGAAATTATTGAATCATTTGAAGCTGAAACCGAAAATAGTGAAGAAATGCAACAAGCAGGTTGGCAGGCTATATTAGATAATTTTAAAGCGTATGCTGAAAAATAATTTAATTAAATCCATTCGAAACTATTTACCTGTTTTCCTTTTTATTTTAGTTACAACTTACACCATTATAACCAGATTATTAAGTGGTAATAATTTTACCTTTGAATATCAGGTGCATGTTGTGTTACTAATTTTTGTTGGAATATCGTTTTTATTTAAAAATCCTGCTACTTTATTTACTACATTGGTAGTTTTGGTAATAGGGTTGTTTTTTCCTTCCGTTTTTATTGTAGGCAGTAAAATCCATTATTACTCCTTCTCTATTGGTTTTTTGCATTTCAATGGGTTGTATTTTATTTTATTGATATTGTTTATTATTTGTAATTACAAATTAATACCCGGTTTAATTCAATGGGCATTTAACAACAACTCCTCAGCAAATAATTAAAACAAGTAGCAAAGAGCAGGCCCACGAGGCATGGAACTTTTTGATTATAGGCTATGTTTTCTTCTTTTTGATGATTTTTGTCAGCTTTTTTGATGTATGACCAACTTAACTTTGTGGTAAATCTGAAAGCGGCAATGCCGGAAGGCAGATTATGCAAAAAAACAGCTCTGTAACAAAAGTAACCGAAATTACTATTTCACTATATCATCTTTGCATTCTAAATAATTAACTCATATGAAAGTTGAACAAATTTATACCGGCTGCCTTGCACAGGGAGCCTACTATATTGAAAGCAACGGCGAAGCAGCCATAATTGACCCATTACGCGAAGTACAACCATATATCGATATGGCAAAAACACGTGGAAGTAAAATCAAATATATTTTTGAAACCCATTTTCACGCCGATTTTGTTTCGGGTCATGTGGACTTGTCCAAAAAAACCGGAGCACAAATTGTATATGGTCCTACCAAAATGAAAACCGGATTTGAGGCATTGATTGGTGAAGACGGACAAGTATTTAAGTTAGGTAATGCTACCATTAAACTATTGCATACTCCCGGCCATACCATGGAAAGCAGTTGCTTTTTATTAATTGATGAAACGGGTAAAGAAACCGCCATATTTACAGGTGACACCTTATTTATTGGTGATGTTGGCCGCCCCGATTTAGCTCAGCATGTTATTGCGGACCTCACGCAGGAAAAACTGGCAGCACATTTATACGAATCTCTGCAAAATAAAATATTGCCTTTAAGTGATGACCTTATTGTATATCCTGCGCACGGTGCAGGTAGTGCGTGTGGTAAAAACCTAAGCAAAGAAACTTCCGACACCTTAGGCAATCAGAAAAAAACAAATAGCGCTTTACGTCCGGGCATCACAAAAGAAGTATTTATTAATGAATTATTAAATGGATTAATGCCACCTCCGGGATATTTTCCTAAAAATGTTTTAATGAATATTAATGGCTACGACGCAATTGATGATGTAATGGCGCGTGGTAAAAAAGCATTAAGTGTTACCGAATTTGAAGTGGTAGCCAACGAAACCCATGCGTTAATTATTGATACGCGTGCAGCACAAAAATTTGCAAAAGCATTTATTCCTAATTCCATTAATATTGGTATAAACGGAAGTTTTGCCGTATGGGTTGGCACTTTGGTTCCGGATATTAAACAGGAAATATTACTCATTACTGAGCCTGGTCGTGAAGACGAAGTAATTACCAGATTGGCACGTGTTGGTTACGACAATGCCATCGGTTATTTAGATGGTGGTATTGATGCCTGGATAAATGCAGGTAAAGAAACAGAATCAATTCCTACTGTTTCTGTTGCAGAATTTGCAGCAGCTGAAGTTGCTAATCCCGATATTAATATATTAGATGTTCGCAAAAAAAGCGAATATGATTCAGAACATATTGTAAATGCCATAAATGCTCCATTAGATTATATCAATAATAGCATGACCGCAGTAGATAAAAATAAAACCTATTACGTGCATTGTGCCGGTGGATATCGTTCAATGGTATTTGCTTCTATTTTAAAAGCACGAGGCTACAATAATTTAATTGATGTTGATGGTGGATTTGCTTCAATAAAATCGTCAGGTAAATTTAAAATTACCGACTATGTTTGCCCATCTACGATGTTATAATAATATATTGTTGAGTAATAAAAAATCCATCTTTTAGGTGGATTTTTTTATTACCTTTAATTTGTAAATGCGTTTATTAATCTTTTATATATTATTTTTTTTCTGCCTGATATTTGAACAAAATATTTCCGCACAAACCACTTGGGTAAAACACTCGTCACCTGTGCTTGAGCGTAGTGCCACATTTCCGGATTGGAAAGGCCTAGCCACTGGCGACCCCTTTGTGATGTTAGATAACGACACACTTAAAATGTGGTATTCAGGCGTAGGTTGGCTTAGTGCTTTTGACGATTGTCCACATGTCCGGATAGGATATGCATGGTCATTAGATGGAATTAATTGGAATGAATATGCAAACAATCCTGTATTAAATATTAATCCGGATACCAGTATGTTTGACGCTGATGGAGTAGAAACACCAACGGTTATAAAAGATGAAAGTGCACCACCTGAACAACGATATAAAATGTGGTATGCGGGTAGAAAATCCAGGTGCCTCCCAATAAATGACCATCATTTTGGTTATGCTTATTCACCTGATGGATTAAACTGGACAAAATATGAAGGCAATCCGGTAATGTCGCCCGGCAATCCTGATGAATGGTTTAACACTTTTATTTCCAGTCCTTGTGTAATTTATGATGAGTTTACTTACAAAATGTGGTTTACTGCAAGCGACTTAGTAATTAATGGTCAGGAAACAGATGGCAAGGGTAATATTGGATATGCAGTTTCAACTGATGGCATTAATTGGACTATTTACCCCTATCCGATAGTTGAAGCCGGAACCCAGGATAATTATGATTCAGTTGTTGTAGCCGAACCAAGTGTGGTGAAAATAGGTTCGTTTTATCATCTTTTTTATTCCATGTTAAACAGTTGGCATATAGAAAACTTTCAAGTAGGATATGCAATTGCAAACGATGCCATTACATTTACTAAAAGCACATTAAATCCGGTACTGAAAATTGGTGAACCCGGAAGCTGGGATGCTTTCTGGGCGGCACATCCAACCGTAATTTACGATGAAACTTTTGGTAAATTTAAAATGTGGTATACCGGCCGTGATAAATCCGAAATTGTTGATTTAGAAAATTATTTTTGGGATATTGGTTATGCGGAATCTTATATGCCAAATGCAATAACAGAACATAATGAAAATAGTGTTCAGGTTTTTCCAAATCCGGCAACAAACATAATTTATGTTTTAAATGGTACACCCGGAGCAACAGTTGAAATTTATAATTTAAATGGTGTTTTAATTACAACCGAAACTATGGATTATGAATTTGCTATTCAAATAAGTAATTTGCCTCAGGGTATCTACTTTCTAAATCTTCCATCTGCAGGTAATACAAAATACACTTTCATAAAATTGTAAGGATGAATAGCATCAACCTTTAGTTTTCTGATAAGAGTCATCCGCAAACCGGTTTTGTAACATTCGTCCCAAACAAAACAATATAAATAATGCCCTATTCGTTTGTACCCATAATTTAATGCGATGAGATGTATATTAATAGTTTTTATAGGCTTGTTATCCGGTTTAGTGCAGGCCCAGCAGCTGGAAATTAGTCCCCTTACAACCAATTTTTACGTGTATACCACCAAAAAAGTAATGGATGGTGAAGTTGTTCCATCAAACAGCATGTATTTGGTAACGAATGAAGGTGTTGTCTTATTTGACACACCGTGGGACTCTACGCAATTGCAGCCATTGCTGGATACCATCATGGCTCGGCACAATAAAAAAGTGTTAATGAGCATTTCTACCCATTACCATGCTGATAGAACTGAAGGATTAACTTACCTGGCATCAAAAGGAATAAAAACATATTCATATTTGAAAACGTATGAGCTGGGCAAATTAAAAGATGAAGAATTAGCAGAACATATTATTTATAGCGACACAACTTTTAAAATTGGCAATTACACTTTTGAAACATTTTATCCCGGTGCAGGTCATACACCTGATAATATTGTGGTTTGGTTTCCGCTGCAAAAAGTATTGTATGGAGGTTGTTTTGTAAAAAGTACTAAATCGCCATCTATTGGGTATATTGGTGATGCCAACCTCTCTGCTTGGAAACGTTCTGTAAAAAATGTACAGAAAAAATACAAACACCCTGAGTTTATTATACCGGGACATTACAGTTGGGAAAGCACAAAGAGTTTGCGGTACACTAAAAAACTCATTCGGCAATACAAACGGCAGCAAAAAGTGTAAAATGGATATATAATGCCATAATTGCCGCATTTACCCCTGCACATTATCGTTTTTACACTACCTATAAGGCATTATTCGACATTACCTTTATTGCTCACGATAAAAAAAATAGTCAGATGTCAAAAATTACACCTTTTTTATGGTTCAATGGCAATGCCGAAGATGCCATTAACCACTATAGCAAAATTTTTAAAAACACAAATGTAGTATCCATTTCACGATATCCTGAAGGGTCACCAATGCCTGCAGGAACAGTGATGAGCGCAACCATGACCATTGAAGGTCAAACATTTCACTTGCTGAATGCCGGACCTCAATTTACATTTACTCCTGCTATTTCATTTATGGTAAATTGTGAAAATCAGGAAGAGGTTGACTATTTGTGGGATAGTTTATGCGAAGGTGGTAAAGAATCACAATGCGGGTGGTTGGAAGATAAGTTCGGTTTGTCGTGGCAAATAATACCTACGGCATTAGGTAAATATCTAGGTGATAGTAATCGCGAAAAAGCTGGTAAAGCCATGCAGGCAATGCTCAAAATGAAAAAAATAATTATTGCTGATTTAGAAAAGGCGTTTAACGACTAATTCCAACACCAAAATTGGCTTGAGTTAAAATCAACCATTTACAACAAACGATATATGTCTTATCATAATAATTGACTAAAGTCAAGCAAAAAAATATTTGAAGTCACTTAATAACAAGGGGAAATTCTACACCTTTAAGGTTCTTCCTGTTAAAGAGGTCAAATATGTCTCAGTCGCTGGTAAGCAAGTATGTAGTTCCATTTTTTTTATGGTATGGTATGATGATTATCAGTACCATCATTATTGATTATATTTTACACTACTTTGATATTGTGCATTTAGGCCGTGACCTGGGTTTGATTGGTACAGTTTTGATAATTTTATCTTTTATTTATTCCCTTCGGAAACGTAAAATCATTACCAACGGGCCCCCAAAACAATATCTTAATTTTCATGAATATATTGCTTGGTTAGGCTCCGTGCTAATATTGGTGCACGCCGGTATTCATTTTAACGCTTTATTATCGTGGTTGGCAATATTAATGTTGCTTGTTAATGTAGCATCGGGTCTCATAGGCAAATTTTTATTGAAAAAGGCCTCAGAGGATTTAGGTCAACACAAAAAAGCGCTGCATGAACAAGGTAAATCAAAATTAGAAGTAGACAATCAGTTGCACTTTGATATTTTAACTGTTGATGCACTGAAACAGTGGAGAAAAGTACATCTACCAATTACGTTCCTGTTTGCTACACTTTCAATTATACATATTGTAGCAGTTTATATTTTTTAACAATGAAAAAGTATTTTGCATTTGGCATTTTAGCTATTCTGATAATTTTATCATTTGTCTCACCTCACTTAATGTTTAATTCAGGAGAGTTGATAGAGGAACACCAATTTATTGAAAATAATTGTTTCAGTTGTCACACCGCTTTCCATTCCATACCAAATGAAAAATGTATTACTTGTCATAAATTGGAAGAAATAGGGTTAGACACCAGTGCAACGACGCAGGAGCAAATCAGTATTAATTTTCATATCGGAGTTCAAAATTTAAAATGTACCGAGTGCCATACTGACCACAAAGGAAAAATACCACCTCCATTACAACATCAATTTAACCACAGTGTATTAGAGTTGGCTGTACTAAACAATTGTGTAACATGTCACAATATTCCTTCTAACAATTTGCACCAAGTTGTTGGAACTAAATGTGTAAGTTGTCATAACACAAAAACCTGGAATAGTGTGGCTGCCTTTGATCATTCCACCTTAAATGAATCAATTAAATCCAATTGCATTAGTTGCCATCAACAACCTAACGATAATTTGCATAACAATTATAACATTTCATGTGCAACTTGTCATAACACTCAAAAATGGAAACCCGCTGATTTTAACCACAATAATTATTTTATCCTTGACAATAATCACAACGTAGCTTGCAACACTTGTCACACAGGCAATAACTTAAAAACCTATACATGTTATGGCTGCCACGAACACACTTTAAATAATATCAGGGAAGAGCACGAGGAAGAAGGTATTTATCAGCTTACTAATTGCGTTAATTGCCATAAAAGCGGGAACGAAAACGATATTCAAATTCCAGGCTATCTCAAAAAAGCAAATAAAGGCGATAAACAACAACGAAATCATGAGGAGCATGAGGAGGAGGATGACTAAGCTCCATGTATATTTACTAGTAACCACAAACAATCAATAATTTGTTATTTTTGAGTAATTAGGCTGAATTCTTTTACTCAAAGGCTGCTTCATGAAATGTTTTAGGCTAACATTTATTTGTATTATCTGCATTTTAGGCTTGCGACTGCATGCTCAGGAATTTCCGGCGATAACTTATCCATTTCAAACTATTGAATGGGAAAATAATAGCACCATAACCCCTGTCGCAGATTTATGTTTAGATGAAGCCGGTTACTTGTATATTGCTACCAAAGAAGGTGTTTTTATTTGGGATGGAAACAGAATGCGCAATATAGCCCACGACCCTGATGATAGTGCAAGTTTAATCAGCAACGACGTAAATGCGATAATAAGTGCAGGAAAAAATAAAATTGCCATAATTACCAATTCCGGATTGGCAATATTAGATACCAAAACCAATACGCTTTACCAAACAAATTCCAAAGATTTATCAGCCAATGGTTTTAACGGAATTAAATACGTTGAAATTGACAATAAAAATCAATTATGGCTGGCAAATGAAAAAAATATCGTGGTTTATAACACCGATACAAAAGTTTATACCCCATTTAAACTGATGGATGGCAAACTCTTAAACAATGAATATATTATTGATGTATTTGCCGATAAAAATGAAATTTATTTCCTCACTTCCTACCATTTATACGTTTATGCAATTCTAAACAATACGTTGCAATTAGTACCGCTTCCTTTGGAAAACGAGGAAATGGTGAGCTTTACCATTACTGCTACTAAAATATTAATACTAAATACAAGCGGTAATTTGTATCAGTTTAGTAAAAAAAGTCTTGAGTTAATTCAATCTAATTTCCTTTCAGCGCATATATCACCATATGGCTCCTACCCGATTGTAGAAGTGAGTGAAGATGAATTTTGGATTACATCAAGCCTCAATAAACTCAATTACATTATTTCAGGCAACACCGTTAACCAATTACAATTGAGTGGCATTAACGATAACATTTATGCAAAAACGATTTTAAAATCACCATCCGGCGACCTTTATTTTGGTTGCGTTAACAATGTAAAATACATACCCGCTAAATTAATTCAAAGCAAAACCATTCCATTTACGCGTCATCAAAAAGCAATGGAGCGGCGCATGCCAAAAAACATTGTTGTTAAAGATAGTACAATATTCAGTATCGATAGGAATTGGTTTTTTTACGAACATCATATTCCTTCTGATAAAATAATTACTAACAACAAACTGCCTGATTTAATTCTTAAACTGTATATGCCCGCAGTTTATATACACCCAATAAATGACACAGCGTATCTTACCGGTTTTGCCAATAATGACTTTCCACAAAGTAATTTGAATAAAACAACATTAATTAATAATAAATTATCCTACTTTTTTTATTATAATACAAAAAGACAACAGTTTTCCACAGCAGACTTTAATACTTCATTTTATAATCGGGCAAAAGGTAAATACCAATATGATGCCTTTAATACCAATGACAGCTCCATTTATTTTATAAAAAACAATCACATTGAATGGCATCATTTCACAAATAAAACAACAAAAACAATTAAATTTTCAGTTGACAGTTCCCTTTATAGTCAATTATTCTACGCCATTTACCTTGATGCTGATGGTAATTTTTGGACAGCTTC
The DNA here is from genome assembly GCA_035439505.1 of Chitinophagales bacterium. Lineage (GTDB taxonomy): Bacteria > Bacteroidota > Bacteroidia > Chitinophagales > BACL12 > UBA7236. Next base: position 24,403 of record DAORKJ010000021.1, on the reverse strand, counting down.
GGTGCACGACGCGAGCAACCCTAAAAAAACAAAATCCGGATGTTTGGTAAAATATCATTACCCAACCGGTAAAACAACGGTATACCCTGCCGACAAAGGCATTTCTTTTGCTTCGAGTATTGTGTTGGATATGACTTGTGATACTACAGGAAATGTTTATTTACTGAATAAATTTGGTGTTTGCCAATTGAATTCTGACAGCGGTAAAACCTCGTTATTTTATAGCAATCAGTTATTGCCGGATAATACATATGTGTCAATGGAATTAGATGCCAAAAATCGATTGTGGTTAGGCACATTAACAAATGGTTTAGTTGTATATGATATCCCAACCAACAAATACATCCTTTTAAAAGGTCAGCCAACCTTATTATCAAATGATATGCTGATGCAAGCCAGCACACAGGACGATAATAATCATTTATATTTTTGGGATGTTACCGGAATTAATATTTTTAATTCGAATGATATTCAGTTTAATCTTCCACAACCCAAAGCAATTGTATCAGATATTCTGTTGCGAGGTAAAAGCATAATAGGAAATAAATTAATTGACGACCTTGCTGCCTATGTTTTTCCTCATAATAATAATGATATTGATTTTGCCTTTTCACTATTGAGTTTTAACGAATCATCTAAAAATACTTTCGCCTACATGCTGGAAGGTGTCGACGAAAAATGGATTTATGCCGACACCCGAAATTTTGCTTCTTATCATAATTTAAGTCCGGGTAAATATACTTTTTTAGTAAAGGGAAAAAATAATTATGGTATTTGGAGCGAACAACCTGCCAAAGTTATTATTGAAATAACACCGGCATTTTGGCAAACAGTATGGTTTAAATTATTAGGCACCCTACTAGTTACCGCGATTATCTACTGGATATATAAATTACGTCTGGAACGTGCACTTGCCGTTGAAAAAATGCGAACCAAAATTTCTCGCGATTTACACGACGATTTGGGTTCCACTTTAAGCAGCATATCTATTTTGAGCGGACAGGTAAAATCTCGACTCATTAAACAACCTGAAACAGTTGAACCCATTTTAGATAAAATAAACGAAAGTGCCATTAAAATGAATGACAGTCTGCAGGATTTAGTATGGGCGGTTAAACCCGAAAACGACACTTTGCAGGAACTGCTGGTTCGGATGGAACAATTTGCCTCAGGAATTTTGGAATCTAAAAACATCAATTACACTTTTACCGGACCGACAACTGTATCTGATATTAAACTTAATCCGGAGCTTATCCGTAATATTTACCTCATTTTTAAAGAAGCTGTTAATAATGCGGCAAAGTATAGTAATTGTGCAAACGTTACCATCACAGTAAAAGAAAAAGGTAAACAATTAAGTTTGTCGGTTATTGACGATGGTATTGGATTTAACCCTGAAACAGTGAAAAGAGGGAATGGATTAAACAACATGACAAAACGAGCAGCGCAAATCGGGGGTTCGTTGAAAATTATATCTGAGCCCAACAAACAAAGCGGTATTGTGCTGGAATGTAAAATCACATCATGATGTGATAATTTAGCACTATCCAAATACACAACTTTACACCTTATGAAAGTGTCGTTTTTAATGTTTGAAGACAATAATGAACTCCGTGAAGCACTTGTTGCAGCGCTCAACGAAAGGGATGAGGTTGTATGTATTGGCAATTACGACAATGCTATTCATGCCACACAACATGTAAAGGAACTAAAGCCCGATGTTATTCTGATGGACATCGATATGCCGGGCATAAACGGGATAGAAGCGGTTAAACAAATTAAATCGCAGCATGTGAATGTTGAAATAATTATGTTTACCGTATTCGATGAAAACGATAAAGTGTTTGACGCCATTTGTGCAGGAGCAACCGGATATTTATTAAAAAACAGTAGTACCGAAAAAATAGCAGAATCTATTGTTGATGTTGCTAATGGAGGAGCTCCAATGAGTGCTACAATAGCCAGAAAAATATTATTTCAGTTTCCTCAGTTTAAAACTGCCGGCAAAGAAAAATTTAATCTCAGCAACCGTGAAGTGGAAATATTAAATTATCTTGTTAAAGGAAAATCATACAAAACAATTGCACAATTGTGTTTTATTTCGCACGATACCGTTCGCACACATATCAAACACATTTACGAAAAACTCCAGGTGCATTCCGCTCCCGAAGCTGTTGCAATTGCAATGGAGCACAGGCTTGTTAATTAATAGCCAATAAATATCACATCACAATGTGACTGCCTTGTTTATTGCGCAAATCTACTTTTGTAATAAACAATTAATTATGAAAAAATTATGGTATTTTATTATTACATGGATTTTAATATCCATTCCCGTGTTCATTTTTGCACAACCACAACACAATAACTCTGCTATTACCCAAACAACACAAACAACAAACACAAATGTTTTAAATGAAGTGATAATTATTGTCAAATAACAATAACCTAATTCAACCAACTGTCATGAAAAAAATAATCATACTTATTTCACTTTATTGTAGTGTATTAATAACCACTGCACAAAATGTTGCCTTAAACATAGATGGTTCTGCGCCGGACAATTCTTCGATGCTGGATATTAAGTCCACCACCAAAGGTTTATTAATTCCGCGCATGACACAAGCACAACGCACTGCAATAGCTTCCCCTGCAACAGGCTTGCTGTTATTTCAAACAGATTTAACAAAAGGATTTTATTATTATGATGGTGCGGCATGGGTGTTTATTGGCAACAGTACAGCCGGATGGTCTATAACAGGTAATACCGGTACAACACCTGGCACAAACTTTTTAGGCACTACTGATGCAAAAGATTTAAAAATAAAAGTGAATAATACAGTTGCCGGTTCAATTGAAACATCCGGAAATATATTTTTAGGATTAAATGCCGGCATCGTTAATACCGGCGCAAATAATACCGCACTTGGTGGAAATGCATTAAAAGCTAATACAACGGGTGATCAAAATACAGCGATTGGAAAATTTGCATCCGAATTAAATACTACAGGAACAAGTAACGTTGCTATTGGAGTTGAAGCATTACAAAATAATCTTATTACATCGGGCAACGTTGCAATTGGATACAAATCGTTGGAAGCTAATGCAACTTATGGTGATAATACAGCAGTAGGTTATCAATCGCTAATGTCAAATAATGCAGGATATTACAATACCGCATTTGGTAAATCAGCATTAGAAAGTAACACATCCGGATTTTTAAATGTTGCACTTGGTATTGATGTATTAACAAATAACTCAAGCGGAGGGTGGAATGCAGCCGGTGGTGCCTATGCATTGAATTCGAATACAACGGGAAATGGTAATACAGCATTTGGATATGGGTCGATTTCTTTAAATACTACGGCATCTTATAATTCAGCTTTGGGTTATATGGCATTATCGTTTAATGCAACCGGAGCTAATAACAGTGCTGTTGGAGGTTTTGCTTTGTATAATAATTCAACCGGAAGTGAAAATACTGCAATAGGCAATTCAAGCTTAAACCAAAACCTGGTTGGTAATAATAATACTGCAGTTGGTTCTAAAGCATTATATTATAACACAGCAAATAATAATACTGCAATTGGAACAGAATCACTTGAGGCCAACACAACCGGAACTGCAAATGCTGCATTGGGTTATAGAGCAATGGAAGATAATACTACAGGTTCAAACAATACAGCAGCCGGCGATAATGCATTAGCAAATAATACAACAGCAAGTAATAATACTGCAATTGGTTCAAGTGCATTAAAAACAAATACTTCAGGTATAAAAAATACCGCAATAGGTACATCCGCATTAGCATCAAATACATTTGGTAGCGAAAATACAGCAATAGGTTATAATGCCTTGGCAGCAAATACTTCTAGCACAGGAAATGTTGCAGTTGGCGCAAATGCATTACAAACAGCTACTACAGGAAGTAGCAATACTGCAGTTGGATATAATGCGCTCATGAGCGCCACTATAGCAACACATAACACCGCTATTGGATATCAAAATTTAAATGCATTAACCAGTGGTTCTCAAAATATTGCTGTAGGTAGTAATATTTTAACTGCACTTACTGTTTCAGCAAATAACATTGGTATTGGACATAACGTATTAACCTCAAATGTATCCGGCGGATTAAACATTGGAATTGGTTTTAATATATTAACCAGTAGCACCTCTTCAAATAATATTGGTATTGGAAATAATGCACTCGCGGCAAGCACAACCGGGCAACAAAATATAGCAATTGGTATGGGTGCACTTGATCAGTTAACAACTTCTTCAAGTAATATCGGAATCGGCACAAATGCGTTAGGGGCAAGTACTACCGGTACCGGGAATACGGCTATAGGAGGCTCCACAATGTTTAATAATACAACAGGTGGAAGTAACGTGGCAATTGGTAACAGTGCATTATTGACCAACACTACCGGTAGTAGCTTGACATGTGTTGGAGAAAATGCAAATACTGGCGGAGCTGCACTCGGAAATTCTTCTGCCATTGGCGCACGCGCACAAGTTAACACCAGCAATAGTATGGTGCTTGGTAGCGTAAATGGTGTAAACGGCGCCGTTAGTAATGTATTCGTAGGAATTGCCACGAACTCACCTGCACATATTTTAGAATTAGGTGTAAACGATGCTGCGAAACCAACTTCTTCAACATGGACCGTTGTATCAGATGAGCGATTAAAGGAAAATATTAAAGATTTTAATGATGGACTCGACCTGGTTATGCAAATTAATCCTATCTGGTTTACTTATAACGGAGAAGCAGGATTACCACATGAAACAGGTGTTGGAACAATTGCTCAGGAATTACAAAAAATTGCACCTTACATGATTACCAAATGGACTTACCGCGAAAGTGATACCGATCAGGGTATGGAATATTTGGGTGTAGACTATGGCGCTATGGATTTTGTTTTGGTAAATGCTATTCAGGAATTAAATAATCAGGTAAAACAAAATTCCTCTGCCGAAGAAGTAGCTTATAACAAACAAAATAATGCAATTGAACAACTCCAAAATGAAAATGCAGCATTAAAGAAACAATTAACTGAAATTGAAAAACAATTAAATGTGCTTTCAGATAACATGCAGGCAAGTGTTGCTAAAAAATAAATGTATGGTAAATAAGGGATTATACGGATATAGTTTACTACTTTTTGTATTTTTTACAATAAGTAGTTATGGGCAAGCAGGACTACACCTTCAAACCGGTGCGCAATTGATTATAAACGGCAGTCCCGAAATAGTATTAAACAATTGCGGGTTGTATAACGATGGCGATATTGATGCCGGACTTGGTGCTTTTAGAATAACAGGTACAGCAGCAACATCCAATTCTGTTATTGCAGGCAGCAGTTATACTACTTTTTACGATTTAACACTGCAAAAATTATCTAATGACATGCAGATGGAGCAGCATTGCGCCATCACCCATTTTTTAACCTGTGATGGTGGTTTATTAGAATTAAATGGATATGTGATTGACCTTGGAACCACCGGTATAATTAAAGTAGAAACTGAAGATACACGTGTAACCGGAACATCAGGCGGAGAAATAATTGCTACTGCAACTCTAAATGCACCTTCTGGGGCAAACCCCGGTAATTTAGGTGCTTCTATAACCAGTGCAGCAAACCTGGGACTTACAACAGTTCGTCGCGGCCACGTGCAACAAACTGACCCATCCGGAAATTATAGTATTTATCGGTATTATGATATAAGTCCAACCAATAATGCAGGATTAAATGCACTTTTAATTCAATATTATTTTGATGCCGAAAATGCAGGCCTTGATGAAAATAATTTTGACCATTATTTATCCGACGATGCGGGAGCAACATGGAATAACCTCGGACAAGATGCCAGAGACCCGACAGATAATTTTGTAAAACTTTCCGGTTATGATGCATTTGCCAGACAAACGCTGGCCGACCCGATTGGTTCTCCTTTGCCTGTAGTATTAATTGATTTTTATGCGCAGTGTACACTTACAAGTACTGTATTTAATTGGTCCACAGCGTCAGAAATTAACAGCGACCATTTTGAAATTCAACAATTAGATTTCAATCAAAATTGGGTTACAATAAGTACTATACCGGCTCAGGGATATGCTTCACAAACTACGCATTATACCTATAGTTTACCTACAAGCAATACTTTTTATCGATTAGTATTGGTTGATACAAATGGTGATGTCGAAATATTAGAAGTTATACAAAGCGATTGTTACATTGAACCGGCAACCGCAATTTATCCGAATCCAACAACTGATTATTTACATATTGATTTAGGCAATCAGGATAATGCTCAGGGACATATTTTAATTTATGACATGCATGGTCAACTGGTACAGCAATTACTACTTCAGGAAAATTCCGGTAAAGTACAAATTGATGTGCGAATGTTCCCGTCAGGAATGTATTTGTTGGAAATACAGGAAGGTAAACACAATAAACATTTTCTTTTTAATAAACAGGATAAACGTTAATGTTGAATTAATTAGCTGTATAGCTTGAAGGTTGTATCAGGTATCAAATTTGGCAATAATTGCTAAAGTTGGTATATTTGATAAACACCACACGCCATGCAACGACTTATAGACACCATTCAAAAGCTGGAACCCTTAACTAACGAGCAATTGAAGGCCATTGAACAAATGCGGAGCATTGCGCATTATAAATCTTTGAAAAAGGGTGATTTCATTTTTACGAGGGGTGATACACCACCCATTTCCGTTTTCGTAGCCGAGGGTATGTTAAGGCATTTTGTGAGCGATAATAATGGGAATGAAAAAATTATCCAGTTTTTTATGGAAGGTGCATTTTTTGATGATTGTGGTAGTTATGTCAATAATCAGCCAATTGATTATTATATTCAGGCAATAGAAGATAGCGAAATCATTTTTTTCTACCTTGACGAACTTAAACAATTAGCCTCAGACTCACCATTAATTGAAAAAATTGGCACTAAAATCGCGGCTGATTTTTTAAAAAACCATCAGGAACATCTTACCATTTTAATGAAATATAATCCGGAAGAACGGTATAAATATCTCATCACAAACAAACCTGAATTTGTTCAAAGGGTTTCTGTAACACATTTAGCCCAATTTTTGGATGTTTCCCGCGAAACCTTAAGTCGTATGCGTTCCCGTTTTGCCGAACAAAGCATTTTGTGATGCTAATCACACCCCATAATAATAGCCAATTCTATTTTTGCCGCTAAACATTCGCGCAATGGCTATTGATATATACCAAAAACTCGTGTTAGGCAAAGAAACCTTTCTTCCATTAAAATCTGATTCTGATACTTTTAAAATGGACTGGTGGATGGAGCCGGGTGGTACAGTTCCACAGCATATCCACCGCTATATGGATGAACATTTTGAAATTATTTCAGGAACTGCCACCTTTTTTGTCGGAGGAAAAACCATTTCCAAAAATAAAGGCAATGAATTATTTGTCCCCAAAGGAGTTGTGCATGGTATTAAAAATAACAGCAACGAAGTTTTAAATATAAAGGTAACCTACACTCCGGCTTCCGATACAGTACACATGTTTAAAATAATGGCTTTCCTCAACCAAAAATATCCTGGTCAGGCATCAAACATGGTAAAATATTTTTATATGTTTCCAAAGCTTGGATTAAAACCCTTTTCGGAAATTCCTTCACCATTTATTATGCGCACACTAGCCGCAATTTTAAACATGGTGGGATTTTTGGCAGGTTGAAACAAGCTGGTTAAAGCCTATAAGCAAACAAACTGATTGCTATAAACTACTCTTATTGGGATTTTTCATTAATGTGGAGTCACCCACCTGTGAATGATACACTATTCACATTAGAAGCATTGCGTTCACCTTATGACAAAGAATCGTATCGTAAAGGCGTTATATGGAAATTACAATGGGATGAATACAACCAAATAAATCTTAGGATGCATTAGGCTTACCTAGTTGAATTTCTATTATTTTGTCTCTATTTTTGATAATTTCAACGTCATTATTGTCATATTTATAGAAACTTTTTGTATTTAAAAAAATAATTTGCTATTTTTATGTAAACCTTTACCTACATGAAAAAGCTGTTTTTGCTCCTATTTACCTGTTTATTTATTACGGATATTTATGCCCAAACCAATATTTACCATGCTCTTCCTGATAGTGGGTACTACTGGAATGTAATCGATCTTAGAACTGAATGTGAAACTGGTTCGGCCGACACTATTAAAGGTTTATTTAAGTATGCTACAATCCAGGGAGATACTTTAGTAGGCGCCAAAAGGTATAAAAAAGTTCATGCTACAAGCAGTTTGAAAGAAATTGTATATTTTCTGGGTTACTTTTATGAGGATACGTTAAACAGAAAAGTTTACGTAGTCACAGACAACCCCGATGACCATACCATTACCGAAGAATCATTATTATACGATTTTAATATAGGAATTGGTGAAACAGTGGATGATTATTACGATTTTCGGGGATTCGATGAAGATCATCCCGCTAATTCAATTGTAATTTCAGTTGATTCAATTGAAATCGAAAGTGTTTATAGACGAAGAATTGGAATTCAATATGAACTGTTTCAATGCGATAACAAAAAGGAAATTAAAATAGATACAACCTATTGGATTGAAGGAATTGGTAACACCGCCGGCTTTGCGCTCACAAACCAACTTCCGATGAATGCAGGAGATTACGCGGTGGATGTTTTAGCATGTGTTTCTAATGGTGCCGAAGTTGTTTTTATTAATCCACATGAATGGCATAACTGCGATTCGGTATTTCTAAAATTTATACCAATTATCGATTTAAATAGCGAGGAAATAGTTACCGTCTATCCCCAACCGGCAGATCAACTTCTTAATATTGAATTAAACTTAGGCTCAAGAGAAGGTAATTTTACAATTCAAATTTTGGATTTATCAGGGAAACTTGTCTACCGGCAAGTGTATTTTACTGCTGATATAAATATTCCGGTAAATAATATTCAAACCGGGATTTATTTAATAAGCATACAATATGAAACCGGTGTTTATTTTTCACGAAAAATAATTATACAGCACTAGCAAATTCAATTCTCTAACATAAAATTTAGATGTATGAAAACATTAATTTTATTTTTTTGCATTTCCGTGACTTTGTAGGCTCAAGATTCATTCCTATTGCTTTGTTCAGGATTTTCTTAAAAAAATTGTAAGTTTGAGCATGGCTTATAATGAAAAACTGGCTAATCGTATACGTGAGCGGTTTGCTGAACTTCACCCTGTAGAAGAAAAAGAAATGATGGGCGGACTCACCTTTATGTACAATGGAAAAATGTGTGTAGGCGTAATTAAAGATGACCTTATGTGTCGCATTGATCCTAAAATACATAACGAATGTGTTGAAAAACAGGGATGTAAAACAATGGATTTTACTTCGAGACCAATGATTGGTTATGTTATAATTGATGAAACCGGCATGAAAAGTAAAAAGGATTTTGACTATTGGATAAATCTTGCTTTAGCGTTTAACCCATATGCAAAGGCTTCGAAAAAAAAGAATAGCAACAAAAAATAACTTTAATCCCTGCGTTATGCAATTACTTAAAAACAATGCTATAACTATTCTCCTGCTGTTAAGTGTAATCGGCACAAATGCACAATCCTTTACACCACATCCCGATAATCCTATATTACCCCTTTCTTTTGTTAACCCCGGAACATGGAACGACCCATGTGTATTAAAACAAGGTGATACCTATTGGATGTATGCTTCATCTAAAAATGGTGTTGATATTTTTGATGGAGAGGTTGTTCCTTATCTGCTGACTTCTTCAGATGGTATTACTTGGACATTGTATGACAGCACATCGTTACTCAGCACCTCTACCGATACCGCTGCATGGGATTATTCGGCAATTGAAACACCAAGTGTAGTATTTTTTGAAGGCGAATACCACTTATATTATACTGCCATAGCTAAAAGCGGCATATTTGCTATTGGGCATGCCACATCTTTAGATGGTATTAATTGGAATAAAGAGGATATTATTTTAACCCCAACAAATATTTTCGACGATTGGATGAGTTATTTAGTCGGAGAACCCGGCGCTGTAGTTTATAATGATAAACTATATCTCTACTTCACAGGAGTTGGCAATCGGTTTGATGCTCCGGCTCCTGCAGGTAAATCGGTAATAGGATTAATTATTTCTGACGATGGATTTAATTTTGGAACGCCTCAACAAGTTTTAGAGCAAGGGGAAATGTATCCACCTGCAGAAAATTTTTATGGCTATTCAACACCTTTTCCAATAGTACTGAATGATACGTTACATTTATTTTTTGATGTGGCACAAGAAGACCCGGAATGGTTACAGGTAGCAATTCATCATGCCTATTCGGCTGACGGTATCAATGATTTTATTCAGGATGAAGCTGCTATTTTTCACAAGGATGATTTCGACTGGACCCAACGTGAAATAAGGGCTCCAGCCGTTTTAGCCGATGAAGGTCAACTCAAAATGTGGTTCTGTGGTGATGATATTTTTGCCACTGCAAAATGGGGAATTGGATACGCATGGTCAAATGATTTTTCAGTCAATAATATTGAGTTTATAACCGAACCGATTACCATTTTCCCAAATCCGGCAAATGATTACCTAACTATTAAAAGCAATGAGCAATGGGATAATTTTACTTTGACTGATTTAACTGGGAAAATTATTTTATCAATATTATCCGGTACGGAAAATAGTATTAATGTTTCCTTTGTACCACCCGGTATTTATTTTGCACAATTAAAATCAAAAGAAATGATTTTGGAAACGCGCAAAATAATAATATCACATTAAACGCTTTTGTAGATTATCTCTTTTCTTAAATAAAGATTAACATTGCGGTATTATCATGAAATTTAATCTCCGTCGAATCACCACCTCGGGTAACTTTATCCCTGAAATCGATGGATTGCGATTTATAGCTATTTGCAGCGTAGTGTTTTGTCATTTAGGCGGTTTTATTATTGAAAAAGTGCTCAACCGCAGCTCCTATTCCGCCGGAATGGGGCCTTTTGAACATCTATTATCCAATGGAAGAAATGGCGTGGAAGTGTTTTTTGCCATTAGTGGTTTTATCCTGGGAATACCATTTGCCAAATATTATCTGGCGCAGGGACCAAAAATTAATTTAAAACAGTATTTTCTCAGACGACTTACCAGACTAGAACCACCATACATCCTGGTAATGACAGTGCTTTTTTTTGGGAGTGTATTTGTTATTCACGACTTAACATTATCTGAAGGTTTAAAAAGTTACCTCGCTTCTATTACCTATTCACATAATTTTGTTTACGGAAGTAGTTTTCATCCCTTAATTAACAGTCCCGCCTGGAGTCTTGAAATAGAAATTCAATTTTATATCCTCGCACCATTACTGGCGTTGTTATTTACTATTCCGAAAATCAATAAACGGATATTAATTTTTTTAAGTGTAGCGCTAGTATTTATTTTTTTAAACCACATTTTCGACTATAGTGCTTATTCCATAGTGAATTATCTGTTTTACTTTTTAGCAGGTTTAATAATTGCCGATATTTATACTTCAAAAGTATTTATCTTACCAAAAACCCGCTTTGACACTGTATTTGCGACTATTGCATTTTGTGCTATATGGTTGCATACTCGCTTGGATTTTTATGTTGCCTGGCAAAAAATGATATGGGAATTAATTCAATTCAGCAGCGTTTTTTTATTGTTGTATTATGTAATTATACACGGATGTTTCAAATGGTTGAAAAAAAAATGGGTAACAAATATTGGTGGAATGTGTTATAGTATTTACTTATTGCATTACCCCATTATAAGTCTTGTGGGCAATATTATTATCACCAAAACAGTTTTTGGTAATGTATATGCTAATATTATTTTGTATTGTGTAATTATCCTGTTAGCCGTTCTGCTCATATCCACTATTTTTTATGTGTTAATTGAACGTCCGTGCATGCGAAAAGACTGGTATAAACGATTTGTTATATTTAAATAACAATTTTGTTTATTTTTAATGTATGAACAAATTATTACTCAGTCTGAGCATCTGCTACCTCTCTCTTTCTTCCCTTCAGGCACAACTAACCGATCCTGCAGAAATTTGGGATAGTATTAAAAACAATACTTATGTTGTAGTGTCCCCTGAATTTGAAAATATTTTAGGAACCCCATATCGCCAGCCACTTAATTCCTATGGCTGGGAAGATGGTTTGCAGATTTCAGCAGATGGTTTAAACCTTTATACCTTATACGCGCCAGCCGATTTACTTTCCTGGTTTACTTATATTGCTTCAAACCCCGGTTTACCGGTTTGTGAAACGATAGGAAGCACTCAATTTATTCGCCCTTATGCCGAAACCTATGGTATGGATATGGCATTTAATTATTTTGGTTGTGATACGATTATGAATTTGGATATTTTATACGCTCATCGCGATAATATTAATGATGAATTCGAAAACTGGGTATTATCTGATATGGCAAGACCCGGACAAATTGAAGGCGGGCCATTTCCATTACAATCGGTTGATAATCCTAATGAAGTTGACCATTTTTTATTTACAGGACCCGGTGATATCTCGATGATAAACAACACCAATGCAAACCCTGATAATATTGCATCAGCTGTTCTTTTACCGGAGCCAATTAATTCTGCTGCAGGTGAATTTATAGTTGATAATCCCGTATTAAGAAGAATAAATAATTCCGATACCTTATTATTGGTGTATGAAAAATATGTGGATGCCAGTTTAAGAGATTTTATGTATGCATTTAGTTACGATGATGGCGAAACCTGGGATACACCTGTTACAATGACCAGCATTAACAATGCTACCGGCCACATTGAACATCCACAATTACATACCGATGGCAGTGGAACCTATTTATATTATTCCCGCAATTTTGATATTTATCGCATGAAACAATCTATTCCCAATAATTGGGATAGTTGGACAAATGAACAGTTATTAATTTCAAAAGGTAATGCACTTGCAATAGGTGAACCATCTATTGCCATTAATGGTGATATTGCATTTGTTGTGGCCTATCATAATATCGAACATCCGGAAGATGAGTTTGATATTGACCCATGGTATGTGCGAAATATCAATGGACCGAATGCTATTCATCAGGAGAATAATTTACCGGAAATTGTAGTATTTCCTAATCCTGCAAATGCAAATATTCAAATCGGCAATTTGTTGTCTTCGACAAATGCAGTAAGTATAATAAACATGTTAGGCCAGGTAGTAGCATCTGTTGAAAATTATCAGACTAACGCCACTATTTCAGTTGCACATCTTCCCAATGGAATATATAATGTAGTTTTAATAAATCCAACAGGTGAAAAACAATCAGTGCAAATATCAGTATTAAATTAACACAAGTTATTTAATCTATCAACGATGAATAAGTACATACTAGTTGTATTCTTTAGTACTTTATTTGTATCGATTAATGCACAAAATTACACGCGCGCTGAACTTATAATTGATATCAATTTCCTCCAAACCCAACTTTTCGAAAAACATTCTGGATTAGATACCTACACATCACTTGAAGAAATAAATAATACCCTCAATCAAATGAAAGCAACATTGCCTGATTCAATGTCTGCAATTCAATTTTATGGCCATATTTCACCTATACTTAGCGCAATAAAAGATGGGCACACCATGTTATTACCGCCTTCAGTATATCTCGAAAAATCAAATACAGACTCTTTGTTTTTGCCATTACGGATATTCAATTCTGGTGATAAATTATTTGTTGAACTCAATTATTTACCTGAAGATAAAATTCCGAATGGCTCTGAAATTATTAGTATTAATGGTTTTTCGGCAGCTACTATTTTAAACACCATGCTCAATGGCATGATGCGCGATGGCAATAATGATGGATATGCTCGTTGGGCTTTAAACTGGTGGTTTATGGAATATTTTAGTTATTACTATAACCATCCATCTTCTTTTGAAATACAATACATTAACGCCAATGGTAGTATTCAACAAACCATCATTAATGCAAGCTCGAAAGAGGAAATATTTGAAAACAGAACCAAACGTTACCCCAACCGTTCTTTCACACGCACATACGACCAAAAACCAGGAACAGCTGTTGTATTTACACTCGATACTATTCATAGTATTGCCATTATAAAAATTAAAGACTGGGATGAAGACATTTTAAAAAATACCTATCACCAAAAAATCAGAAAAACAATTGATAGTTGCTTTGACAGTATTTTTTTATGCAATATCCAACATTTGATAATTGATATTAGAGATAATCAGGGTGGTAATATGATTAACAGTAAACATGTATTATCCTATCTACTGGATACCACTTTCAATTTAGTTGATAATTATTATAAAGTATCCAACCCTGCACTTGATGCAGGAAATTCCAGATACAAAAAAACAAGTGGCGAAAAATCGAAATTCAATAAAATTCGAAAAACTATTTTTACAGGAAAAGTTTATGTGCTTACCAATGGTGGTAGCTTTTCCAACTCCGGACTTTTTGCTTCAACACTAAAAAGAAATAATCGTGCCTTGTTTATAGGAGAAGAAACAGGTGGCAGTATTTATAGTTTAAATGCCAATACTAAATCACTTACACTGCCAAATACACAAATCCAATTTGAACTTACCACCAAACGTTTTGCTATTAACGAATCTATTCCAAATGCAGGCAGGGGGCTTATTCCGGACTATGTTGTTCATCCAACAATAACAGATTTGGTAGAAGGAAGAGATGTAATTTTGGAAAAGGTTTTGGATGTAATTCAAGGTAATTAATGCTTATTTTTTTGATTTTGTCATTGCTCAATTTCCAATGTATGTCACCAATTAACTGTTGCAATTTATAATGTAGTTAAGTGACAAAAGTAACATTTACCCTTTCGAATTAAACGTAACTTTGCACAAAGTTTTGTTATGAAATTTAGCGTTGCCCTTTTTTGCTTATTGCTATTCCATATTTTTAATACTACAGCACAATCACCATTTGAATATGCTGTTAAAATAGATTCCATCCAAATAACAGGATTACCCGGCTTACATTCCTATGCCTTTGCCGAACACGATGGCAAATGGTTAATAATAGGTGGCAGAACCGATGGTTTACATCCGCGACAACCATTTGCATCTTTTCCAGAAGCAGATAACAATACCGATGTTTATGTAATCGATATTGAAAACAAACAATTTTGGTCCTCATCATTAAATGTATTACCAACAGCAATTAAAGAGCAGCTCCAATCGAGTAATATGAATTTTTATCAGGATGCCGACACCCTGGTTTTAATTGGTGGATATTGTTACGCTCAAAGCGCCGCTACCCATAAAACATTTCCAAACTTGACAACCGTAAATGTATCCGGCCTAATAAATGCCATTATAACCAATGCCGATATTAACTCCTTTTTTAAGCAAATAACTGACGATAAATTTGCTGTTACAGGAGGCGAGTTAGCAAAACTTGGCAACCAATTTTATTTAGTCGGTGGACAACGATTTGATGGCCAATATAATCCAATGGGTCACGGCACGTATGTTCAAACATATACAGAAGCCATTCAGAAGTTTACATTGAATAATAGTGGTGCAACTTTATCGTATTCCAATTATGAAAAAATTACAGACCCAATTCATTTACATCGCAGAGATTATAATTTATTATCCCATATTTTCCCTGATGGGTCAGAAGGGCTGGTAATTTCATCCGGTGTATTTCAGCAATTCGTCGATTTGCCATTTTTATATCCTGTAGAAATTAAAGAAGATGGTTATGTTGCAAAAACTGAATTTAATCAGTACTTAAATAATTATCATACTGCACATACTAATATATATGATAGTTTGGAAAACAAAATGTCATCCTTATTTTTTGGCGGAATTAGTCAATATTATTATGTTGATGGTGCATTACATCAGGATGATTTTGTGCCTTTTGTAAATACGATAAGCGGCATTTCCCGCGACAATTCCGGTAATCTAACCGAATTTTACATCCCAACCGGAATGCCGGGATATAAAGGAAGCAGTGCCGAATTTTTACCTAATTATAATTTAACGTATAACCATTCAGAAATTTTAAGAGAAACTCAATTTGAGGGTGATACCATTACTATCGGATATATTTTAGGTGGGATTAGCAGTCCGTCGAAAAACCCGTTTAGTATGAATCAAACCAGCCTGACTTCTGCTGACAATAATATTTATATTGTAAAATTATATCGTGCCGAACCCAATTCCATTAAACCGATTCATGTCCAAAATCCCTATACAATGGAATTATTCCCCAATCCGGCATCCACATCATTTACCATTAAGTTTAATGTAAACAATATTGTAAATGCCCGTTATTATATTTCCAATATGTCTGGTGCACTTTTACAATCTAATCCGATAGAAATTACTCAAGCAGGTGAAGTAAAATATCTGGTTACATTGGATAAATCCTATCTTTTACAAAACTTGATTGTCACCCTGGTTATTGATAACACCTATTATTTATCGAAATCATTGGTATTGGAATAAATGGGGTTCGCTTAAATTTGATTACCTTTACCCAATGCCAAAATCGAAAAAACCAAAGTTAAGCGACGAAGAACAGGTAGCTGAATATATGTTGCAATTAGCACACCCGCTAAAAGCAGAAATTGAGTTATTGCGCAGTATCATAAAAAATGCGAATAACAATTTGAAAGAACGTATTAAATGGAATGCTCCCAGTTATTACACCAATGTTGATTTACTTACGTTTAATGTAAAATCAGACAATACCATTTTACTCATTTTGCACCATGTTACCTGCGTTAAATTGAAATCTGATTTATTGGAAGGCGATTTTCCTGATCGCAGGATTATTTATTTTAAAGATGCCGATGAAATTAACTCCAGTAAAAAAGAACTCGAGCGTATTATCAATGAATATGTTGCACTTGCAGCCGCATAATTAGCATCATTTTATGGAAATTGCTTATGTGTTGCATCCTAATAGAAAGCACCACAATTATGTCTTTTAAACACCGACTCCTCTTACTGCTGATTGTTTGTTTACCGCTTGTGAAGGCCTATAGCCAAGGCGGTTGCTTGGAATATAACAACCATTTATATGTTATTAATATCGTAAACAATGGTTTACCGGTTAAAGACAGTCAGATTAAGGTATATCTGGTGAATGAAGATAGTTTACCTTATTGGTATGAAACAAATTCCGTTGATAATTATAACCTAAAATTAACGCCACGTAAAATAAAACTCAATACCCCCAAAAACGCTAAAAATCAAAAAAATCCATATGAAACTCAAACCTATTATCCTAAGCTGAATAGCAACTGGTATACCTGTAAAATACGCGAATTTTCACCGGATTTACCGGAACAATTATATCAGGTACTAGTCATTAACAAAAAAACAAAGGATTCCGTTTATACTTATTTGCCTTACTCAAAATCAATTGATATTTGCAAAAACAATCTGGATAGAGAAATCCCCGGCGATTTATTTTTTGATGATGGCAGCAACTTTGAACCAATAACAATTGATATTGCTGTTCGAAAAGTTTTTCCACTTCCTCAGTATCCCATCACCAACACGTATTTAAAATTTGATTATACCAAAAAATGGAATGCTGAAAGGGGCGATACATTGTTATATGTGTATCAGGCAAGGGTGCATGATAAAAACACCTTAGCTGTCATTCAAAAAATTTCGATTGAAAATGCCCTTCCATTTCCAGCCAATTATTTTAAACAAAATATTGAAACCGGCGATTTTTATAAAGATAATCCCAAAGGTGTAAAGGATTTCAGAATAATGACTGCCCAGGTATTGAACGATAGAAATCAAGTGTTATCCAGTTCATTTGACCATTATGTTTTCGACGCCGATCAACAAAAATATGTGTATGATAAGATTTTGAGCACGAGTAATAATGTAGCAATAAAAGAAAACACCCCGGTGATTACCAAATGCGAAATCAGCGTGACTGCAAAAGAAAAATATTATGATTATTTCAAACTAGTTGATGGTGAATGGGTATTTACTGAGCGAAAAACAGAATATTTATTTGAAGCCAATCCATTTAAATATCAAAAAGATGCCATCATCTGGCCTGAAAAATCCAATGGTTTTCTTCCGGTTGTTCAAATGCCTTACGACGACAAATATTATACACACTTCGATAGTTTTGCGTTACTCAATAATAGCCGGGACACCTTATTACTTTCCTTATCTCATAGTTATAGTAAAAACACTTTTTCAATACCGGAAAAAATTGCGCCGAAAGAGACCGTTTATTTAAAGTATTCGGAATGGCTGCAACCTTCACCCGGTTACGTTTATTTAATTGAAAGAAATACCTATGTTTATTTTGGCGATAAGTCGAGTGAAATAAAAGGATTTAATTATTTTCTTGCTGCACCCGGCACTGAAGAGCGCGATAAACAAACAGGCAAAATTGTGCGTTATAATTCTAAAATTGATACCGTTTCAAACACCGGGATGGTATTAGAAGTATATGATACCGGCATGCCAAAAGCCTTTGGACTTTTTAATTACAATAATGGCAAAAAAGTAGACAGGTGGGAAAATTGGGATGAAAAAGGCAATCGCCTGCAAGCAGCTGAATACGGCAAAAAATTAACTGCTTTAATTGGCAATCCGGATCGTTTACAGGAAGAAGTAAGTATCCGTGTAAAAACAAAAACCGAATGGAAAAATATGGAATTTAAACGAAATGAAAATACATTCATTTTATTTGTTCCAATGGATGCCGACAGTCTTGAAATTATTAGCGGCGAGTTTCGTGTCGACTCCAAATTCACTCAATGGAATTCCACTAGTCAAGCCAATTTTACTTATTATTTATTAAATAGCAATGATGATTATATTGATCAAATGGGTATTCGTTATCCAATTACCTGGCTTGAAAATGAATATTTAATAAACTGGGATATCAGTTTTTACAGTTATTCAAAACCGGGCACTATTGAAAATGAGGTAAAAAGATTACAAGCAAAATATCCCGGAGTTTCGTTTATGAGTTTTGTGTATGCGCCACATTTAATTCAGGTATTTATAAATCCAACCACTGAATCAAAAAAACAACAACTCATAAAGAACCTCATTAATGAAGCTTCCATAGGTAGTTTATCGCAAGGCGCTTCAATGCTTAATAGTAGCAAAACTATGTATCTTGAAACAAGTGCAACAATAATTGTAAGTCCTTATATCAGACAAGAATTAGTACAAGAAATTGCAGATAAATACAATGGTAAATTAAGTCAAATGTTTGGAACCGGAAATTATTATCAATTAGATTTATCATCAACCATGTATGATAAATCATATATCAACCTACTACACACCATCCAAAAAGAACCCAACGTAATTGGCCTAAGCGCCGGCTGGAGAACAGATATTAATTATTTAGACGAATGACCACCAATTAAAAATTACTTCCACCCATTAAATAAACACCATCCACCCAAATCTGCCACCAAACAGGTTCCTAATTCCATCCCAATCCATCCAGAAAATCCGGACATTTTTTCTAACCAAACGCAAAACCTTTGTGTAAGGGCGGATTCAATTCGCCCCTACACAAAGGTTTTACTCACATTATCGAAAAAATTGAAATTTATCACCAACCAAAAATTCCACACCTGTCTGCCGCCAGGCAGGTTCCCAAAAAAAATCCGTCCCCTATCCGTTAAACCCGTCCAATCCGCGTTCCCTTTCAACCACACCCTTTAAAAAATCCGCGCCTGTCTGCCGCTAGGCAGGTTCCTTTTCAAACACACCCTTCAAAAAATCCGCGCCAATCCGCCCAATCAGCGCCCTGCCCCGCAGGGTCCGCGTTCCTTATTCCATCCCAATCCCTTTTTAAAACATTTTTTCCCATCCGATACAAAAAACCCCTACCTTTGTATTGAAATCAAAAGTTCAGGAAATGAATAATGTGCTCTTACTAGCAATGCCAAGCGGAATGGAATGGATAATCATCTTGTTTGCTGTATTACTGCTTTTCGGCGGAAAAAAAATACCGGAACTAATGCGTGGCGTTGGTAAAGGTATTCGCGAGTTCAATGATGCTAAAAACAACGTGAGCCGTGAAATCCGCGATGGCATGAATGATGAACCAAAGAAATCTGAGGAGAAATAATTACTGCCTCTTTTAGATGCTTTCAGGTTTGAATTCAATTGGACGCACTGGATTGAAAAATGTCCAGTGATGTATGCATGCGGGTGATTTTGCCTGCCGGCAAGAGTTAGGCTATTACCTTGGGACCAGTTTTCTAAAAACAACATACAAGCTCGGCAATAATTTTACCATTTCGGCAAATATTAAAAGGCCTCCTGCCGTCAATGTCCCTTTATTTAGACATCACAACGGAATACCTTTTGTCGCCCAGTTAATGGGCAATTACACAGCATACACCTGTTGCTTTCTGTGACAGACCATCTTCTTAAAAATTATTAAAATTTTGCTGTTGATAATGATATTTGTGTGTCTAGGTACAATAAAAGGCTAATTTTATAGTTTTATAGCCCTAACAGCTATTACACAACGACCAAATTTTAAACTAGGGGGGAAATTAAATCAATGCACTACATCAGAATTACCGTATTATGCCTTTTGCTATGGGGTGTGGCGAAAGCACAGGTCTCTAATTCTACCGTTTCGACAAACAACGGCATTTCATTAAATGCTACCGACGAAAGTGTGAATGTGATGGACAGCTTACTGGAAGCATATTTTTCGACAAATCCTGCATGGAATTTCGACCAGAAGGATTATGACATGTTGGGCTATGCAGCTACTGATACGCCTCGGTTTACGCCAGAGATTTATGCTGAACGTATCAGTAAAATCAACTCGCCAATTCCTTATACCTACAATAAATCTGTTCAGGGTTTCCTCGATTTATATTGCATGCGCCGCCGCACACAGGTTTCGAATATGTTGGGACTAAGCCAAACCTATTTTCCAATGTTTGAAGCTGAACTCGACCGCAAAAACATGCCTATTGAGCTGAAATACCTTGCTATCATAGAATCTGCATTAAACACCCATGCTGTTTCAAAAGCAGGAGCTACCGGTTTATGGCAGTTTATGAATGGTACAGGAAAATTGATGGGTTTACGCATCGACTCTTATGTTGATGAACGCCGCGACCCTTATATGGCAACCGTTGCAGCTGTAGCCTATTTGGAGGATTTGCATAATATTTATAACGACTGGTTTTTAGCTATTGCCGCTTACAATTGTGGCCCGGGTAATGTGAACAAAGCATTGCGCAAAGCGGGTGGTGGAGATAAAACTTTTTGGGATATCGAAAATTATCTGCCAAAAGAAACACGCGGTTACGTGCCTGCTTTTATTGCAGCAACTTATGTATTCGAATATCATAAAGAACACAATATCCGTCCTGCTAAATACGATTATGATTTCAGCATGATGGATACGCTCATGATTACCCATAAAATGACGATTGAACAGTTGGCCCCATACGTTGGATTGACAGCAGAAGAAATTGCGTTAAACAACCCGGCGCTCAAAACTAAGACTATACCTGGTTCTCCGTATCCTTATCCACTGCGTTTGCCTATGAATGCGGTTGCTACTTTTTATGCAAATAAAGATTCTTTGTATGCATCACTCAATAAAAAGGAAACCCAGAATTTAGCCACTTTAGCTAAAAATGTTGAAGAAGTTAATAATGCTAAAGCTAAAACCGCTACTAAAACAACCACTGATGCAACAACTGCAGCTACAACAACTACTACCAAAGAAATAACCGACCCTGAGGCACCGGTTACAGTAAGTTATACTGTTAAAAAAGGCGATAACCTGGGATATATTTCCGATTGGTTCGACTGTTCCGTTGCTGATATTAAAAAATGGAATAAATTAAGCTCTACTAAAATTGTTCCGGGTCAAAAACTCAAGTTGACCGTACCGGCAAAACACGAAGAGCAATATGCCATGATTAACAAAATGACATCTGCAGAAAAGCAAAAACTAACTGATATTCAATTGATTAGCGCTGCTCCTGCTGAAAAAGAACCGGCTACCAAAGAAGTAATTTATTATACAGTTAAACCGGGCGATACTTTATGGGGCATTTCACAGAAGTATCCGGATAATACCGTTGATAAAATACGTGAGCTCAATGGGTTAGAGAAAAATGAAACATTAAAAACCGGGACAAAAATCAAATTGGTTAAATAATCATCATCAAATTATAACAAAAGGCTGCTTTCGGGCGGCCTTTTTTGTTTTTAGCCATAAACCCCGTTTTCGGCTATTGCATATAAAAATTACAATTCATCAGTTTTTGTGACAAAACGGGCGGGCGTTTGCGCGTAGAAACACCTTAATCTCAATTAGCTTGATTAATTTTGAGGCAATTACCAAGCTACAATTACTTTTAAACGACCCAATTCAGATTTATATGCAGCGCAGATTTTTGTTTGTTTTTTTATGTATAATTTTCCTTAGTTCAAGCCAACTGCTTAATGGTCAAAATACTATTCAATTTAAAAAGGAAACAATAGACTCTGTACTGGAAACTTTTGATCACAGCACACGCCTTCCGGGATATGCATTGGCTGTTGTACATAAAGGCGAAGTAATTTATACCGCGCAGCGTGGTAAAGCATCAATTGATGATAATATTAAAATTACACAATCTACTCAATTTAATATTGGTTCAGTTGCAAAACAATTTACAGGAGCAGCAATTTTATTATTAGAGGAAGCAGGTAAATTATCGCTCACAGATGATATTCATAAATACATACCTGAACTTCCTGATTATGGACATACCATTACTTTACAACACTTATTAAATCACACATCAGGAATTCGTGACCATGTTGAATTAGCTACATTAATATCAGAAGATAAAGATGAATTAAATACATTTCCTGCTATGTTGGAATGGCAAAAAAAATACCCTGCATTAAATGGTGCACCGGGAACATCTTTTGCCTATAGCCATACCGGTTACATGATGCTTGCAATGGTAATTGAACGAGTATCGGGAATTACTTATGCTCAATATCTGCAGAACAATATTTTTACTCCGCTCAACATGATGAATACTTATGTTGAAGAAGGAAAAAATAATCGTTTGCGCGATGGGTCAACACATTATGAATTAAATCATACCAATACCAAAGCTAAAAAAGCCGAAGCTTATACCAATCCACTAGGAGCAAGCGGAATAATTTCTACAACAGAGGACTTAGCTAAATGGGATAAAAATTTTTTACAAAATAAATTGGGCAAAGGTGGCAATGGTTTAATCAGTAAAATGGAAAAATCAGGTTCATTAAATGATGGGACTGATGTACATTATGGCGCAGGATTATTAATTAAATCATATCGCTTAAAACCAATTGCAGAACATAGTGGTGGTCAAGGTGAGTATTTAACGTTATATCGTCGGTTTTTAAATGAGGATTTATCCATTATTGTTTGTATGAATTCTTATTTAATATCTCCATTCGATATTTGTGATGCTATTGCAAATAATATCATGACTTATAAAGAACAGCATTGGCTGGTTCAAAAAAGTTTGCCGGATACAACCTTTAAAAAACTGGAAGGCACTTATGCTGCAGAAAATAATTTAGTGCGTTATGTGTATCGCACAAAAGGTCAATTAGTAATAGCCAGAATTTTTGATGAAGATACCACTGCTTATCAATTAACCTACACAGGCACTACGAGTTCCGGCGACTATGCATTTGCTGATACACTTGGTTCAACTGTTATTTTTAATGTGGAAGGCGATAAAATAGCAGGTTTAAATTGGGATGGTGGTACTTATTTTATTTGTAACAGATATTACACAAAAGAAAACACCACTGTACCTCCAAAATTAACTTCATTTGCAGGAAAATATTATTGTGCAGCGCTCGACAAAAAAGTACGTATCCAATACTTTTCTAAAAAGGATGAATTAACCATACACCCGTTTCCGTTTATATCGTATAATTTAATTTCAAAGGGTGGCGGAATTTATGTTGTTGAAGACCAACCTTACATTGTCAATTTTAATAAAAATGAATTTATGATTGGCAACGATTGGATTTTTAATATCAAGTACGACAAAAAAATAAAACCTAAAAAGGAGAAAAAAGAAAAGCCTGAAAAAGAGAAAAAAGGTTTATTTGGGTGGTTTGGCAAAGACTAATTGCACACTATGAAATTTTCTTTTTTTGTTATTGGTTTAATCTGCTGGTTCGATACCTTCGCTCAATTTGAAACCGATATTACTTATCGTCAGCTTGATTCCATTATTTATGGCAAAAATCCAGATACTGAAGCTCCCGGCATG
>DAORKJ010000020.1:0-46527 GCA_035439505.1 Chitinophagales bacterium | reverse complement strand
CTAACTTCAATCTTCTCATACTGAAATTTTGGCTCACCGAAAACAGCTACGTCAAATACATCTTCGATGAACAACTCACTTAAAGGCTGGTCAAGAAAATATGTGGTTCCGGGGGTAACTTTATTTTTGTTTAATACTTTTACAACCTGTGTGTGGCCGTTATTTGTAATTCCTAAAAAACAGTTGCCCTGATTTATGTAACTGTCAATAGTGGTAGCAAGAGCTGTTTGAAGCGTAATTGATTTTTGCAAAGGAACTAACGCTATTGTTGAAGCTCCTGCGCCTTGTCCACCTGGGAAAAAGCCATTGCCCGAAAGTTCTCTTAATCCTTGATTAATTACCGTTTT
This sequence comes from Chitinophagales bacterium, assembly GCA_035439505.1. Taxonomy (GTDB): domain Bacteria; phylum Bacteroidota; class Bacteroidia; order Chitinophagales; family BACL12; genus UBA7236. The sequence goes on along the minus strand of DAORKJ010000020.1, from coordinate 46,180 downwards.
CATTGATGTTATTTTTGAACTGTGTTAATTTATAAACCTCGTTTCCAAAATCAATAATATTCTCGGATACTTTTTGGCGGTCTTGAATTAACTGCTCTAACGGCTTATTCTCAACGTCTCTCAAAATATTCCGTAAACTTACTGCAATTTCATTAATTTTTTTAGTCATTTCTACTTGAACAGCTTCCAACTCATCCCGCGATCCCGGATGAACGTCTTTTTGTAATTGGTCATAAGTAGCAGCATACACTGACAACACCTTTTTCAAGTAGGTAATATCAGTGCTCAAATGAGCATCTGTTTTATCGGCGAACGACTTAGCATCCCCGGTAAGCATTTCCGAAATCAATGCTATTTTATAATATGGGTCATTCTCCAACGACTTCATATATTTCTGCTTTTCATCTGCGGAAGCAGTGTTACCCGCATCGGCTTCGGTCAACATGCGTTCAAATGCTTCGTTCCAGTTCTTTTGTGCTTTTTCTGATTTGAAGATAAAATCTTTCAAATAATTAGCAGAAGCGGACTGGTTACCAAATGACAACGCGTAATCATGTTGCCAAAATCTCGGAACTAACAAATATTCTGTTTCCAATTGCTGAACGTCAGATACCTCGCCTGTTAATCCTACAGAAGCCCAATGCGCAACGTACCGTCCTACACCTGCTGTATAGCCCTCAACAATATGTTGCATCTCCAGTGGAGAAATTGTAGCCTCTCTGGTCCCGTTTCTCGTGGTTAACGATGACATCCATCTGTAAACATGGTCAGTTGAGCTGTAATATTGTTGCTCTTTTCTCAAATCCTGCATATACCTTGGTACAATTGGTGCATTTCTGAACGCATCGTAATTATACTGCACTTCTAACACTGGCTGGAACATATATGGTAAAAACTGTCCCCAATCCGGCGCCCATTTTCCTTCAGGAGGAATGAAATTATACGGAACAAACGCAGAGTTAAAGGTTGTGGCATAATCCCTAAGCTCGTTTTGAGCTGTTTCATCCTTGAAGTTTTTGTTGTTCAAATATGCCTGTATTCCCGATGCGAAAAGAATATTTAATGGTGATTTTGGAATTGGCATTGATTTACCACCAGGTAAAGGAATATGCATCATGCCATATTTAAACCATCCCGCAGACTGTTGATATTTCACTCTCCTGCGTTCTTTGTCGTCATCGTCGTCCCCTGGCATTCCAAGCATTGTTCCCATGTAAGCCATCATGTCCGCTGCTGCAAACCATAACATTGCATACATCAATTTACCGAAATCTTTGTTCCAGTTGAATTGGCCATGCTTAACAATATCTGCCATCATATCATAACCACCCTTCATCCCGCGGCTAATGAATTTAATGTGCTCCATAAAGTGCCAGAACTGGATTGCTTTGAAAGGTACAGCTTTGTCTAAAAATCTTGATACATAACCCTTACGTTTACCATAAAAGTCACCAGCAGAATTACGCGCATCGATAGCAGCTAAATCAGTTCTGCCTGTTTCTCTTAACGTTGAAAGGTATGCACCTCTCCTACCAAACATTTCAGAAGCCTGCGCCAGCTGAGGTATGATAAATGTATCTTTAAACGGATTGAACAAACCGGCTATGCTCCTTGCTTTTGTTTGCGGCTTATATTTTACAGTTCCATCCTCATCCCACATAATCGATGCAGATAAATCCGCTCCCGATGCATTCATTAAGAAAGTAAGGTCGTCAATGTTTTTTCCTTTTGCCTTATCTTTTAAAACAGCAGTTAACGCCCTGAACGGGTCAGTTAATGGATTGTAATCAGAATGCCTAACATAAAGCATTGCTGATTGTGTATCACGGAAAATGTTTCGCGTAACAAATGACAAACTCATCCTGACTGTCATTCTTCTGAATGTGTTGAGGATAAACCTTTGTGCATTTAAGAACTTGCGAAGCATCTCATGGTCTGCATGACCGGTATCGTCTGCCGATAAACGAAGCCATTTATAAAGTTCTGCAGGTATTTGGTAAAATGTTGTTTCAATATCTTCTTTGAAGCCTTTTACCTTAGTTGTGTATGGAATGTCATCCGGGTCAGGATATTTTTCACTTAAGTCCTGCATCTTAACGGCACCATCTTTCCGGTACTCTCCTCCCGGTGTATATACATCACGGTTGATAACCGGAATTACAATTATACCTGAGTCTTTTGGGTCACTGGTAACGCGCTTGAAAATAGGCTCTCCGTTTGCATCTTTGCCAAAATACTTAACTTCCTTAGATGGAATTCTTTGTATAATTGCATTATTCAACAGGTCAACATCTTTTTCAGCAGCCGCAGCTTGCAGCTCATGCATTAAATTAACCAGCTCCCAATTTCTGCGCGATTTATTTGTTTCAATGATTTGGCGAATTAAATTCTTTTCAGCCATATCAATAGGTGACTCGATTTCGTCAATATTTGCAAAGTCAATCGCTTTAATGGATTTCAACGGGTTTCTTGTATCCATGTCCGTAATTGGCGAATAGGTCTGAGTAACCATCATACCATCGCCAAAATCCTCCTCGGTCCGTGTCTGAAACGGAACGTAAAAAGAGTTCAGAGTTGTCATAGCGTTAAACTCGTCCTGTGTAATCAATCCGCCATCTAGCATGTAATAAAGTCCCAATTTTGTCCATTCGCTCACATCATTTGCACTATCCCTGGCAAACTGTTCACCAACCTCGTTTTCAAACCAAGCAATTTGCTCCTCAATGTGTTTTATAAGCTCGTGGCTGCGTGTTAATTTTTCTCCATGATAAAGTAACAGCGCACGGTCTTCGTTTTCCTGACGCTCCATATAAGTCATTATCCGGCGATTTCTTAAGTATTGTTCAAAGAAGTTGTAAACCCCTTTGTCAACGAAAGGCTGTAATATCGCTTTTAAACCTCGTATCGGAACTTCCTGAAAAGAATGTGTACCACTATTATCATCCGCAAATATCCTCCGGAATGGACGCTCAATCATGTTATTGAATATCCCGGCAATACCAGCAATCTGATTAATAGCTGTGGTAATATTTATGTTCCTGCCCTTAACCAGTTCTTTTTCATCAACACCAAGCTCCGCATACATATCTTTAATATGTGGCAATCGTATAAACTCATCCCACGGATAAAGCTCGGACCCGAAAGCAAGTTTCATCATTAGGTTAAACTTGTCGGTAAAATTGCGAACCCGGCCAAGGAAGCCATTTATTTGATTTGCATAACCAATATCGGCTAGGTTTACTTTGCTACGGTTATTCCTCATCTGTATCATGTCGGAATAAACCGCAGGGTTTTTCAGATAAATATCATACTCCGCACGAGCTGAATTTAAAGCAGTCCTTATTTGAGGCCAACCATCGCTTGCCATTTCGTTCATCAAATTTTCGAACCATGGCAAAAACGTTGGATGCTCACGAACAGCTTGCGCAGGATCAACGATATATTTTCTAATAAACTCTGCAAACCCTTCCTTAATTCTTCCCTCACGGGTGATACCTGAATATCCTTTTGATGCAGATATACGAGCTGCATCGGCTGAAATCAATTCTTCAGCCATTACAATGATGTGTCTTGGTGCAGAACGGTCTGACAAAATCTGACTTACGCCCATCCTGCCCAAATCTAATGAGTGACCTATTTCGTGTGCCAATGTTTGGAAATCAGCCATGTTACCACGTAACCTGATTAACAATCCGTTGTAATATCGGCCAAGCGTTGTTTTTGGCAACAACCTGGCTCCCTTATTTCCGGCACGGACATTCCAACCTTCTTTCATTTCAAGGTTCTTAATCAGGTTACGCGATATTTGCTGTATTGTGATGTACGTTCCGTTTGCGTTTGTCCCAACCGGATTAGTATATGACTGCGCACCTGTCGCATCTGAATATTCGCGGGAAAACATTTCATTCATGTCGAAAAGACCACCACCACCGCCTCCATCATCGTCACCGCCATCATCGTTTTTATTATCCTGAGTAGAAGACCAGTTTTTAATGTAAATCTCATTCGCATTCCTGATGTCTTTAAGCTCTGGTAAATTTCCATCCTCATCAGCGTCAGAAGTTTCGTAAGCAGTTTTAACCCGCTTCCACTCATCAATAATTTCGGCAATTCTTTCTTTTGCTGTTTTGCCATCTACACCATCCTTAATATTCGGAATAACCCAATCGAGCAGCTCCATCGCATAGTCAGCTAATTTTTCCTGCCTTGTTACAAATCGTGCATAAGCAGGTTTATTGGCATTTACAACCGCCTGAGCTGCTGCAATTTTATCGTCGATGGTTTCAGGGTTTTCAGGTGTTCCCGAAAAGGCTTCAACAGCTGATTGCAATGTGCTTTTATACTCCTCGGTATTCATCACCTTAACAAGCGTTTCGTGTTTTGCCGCTGTAGAGCTGCTTCCGCGCTTGAACGTACCTACCTGCATGTTGATTTTAGCCAATAACCCTTCTAAGGTATATAAGGCGTTTTGGTTGTTTGACGACTCAAAATGCGTAACGCTAACCATTTTTTTCTCAATGGCTGTTTTCTTTTGTAATTGGTCGAGATAACCATCGATTTGCATTGTGGATAACTGACCGGTGTCAACAACGTAATTGAACACAGCGGTTTGCTCTCCTTCCTTACTGATTTTTGTTGTCTTGAGCATGAACAGGTCTTTCGCCAACATCATTGCTGTATTAGGCGCTGTTTCCCTTGCCTTCATTACTAGCTCAACCTTTTCATCATAGGTATAGTCAGGGACAAATTTTCTTTCCGGTAGATATTGTTTGTTAAGAGCCTGTTTCAACGTTTCAAACTCCGATTTAGAAGCCTGAGCTTTATTGAAATCTGCATCGTTAATAAATGGCTCGTATTTATCAACTAACTCCTTCAGCTTAACACTGTATTCCGCATCTTCAGCAGTTGTTTTTTTATAGGTATCGCGGAACTCTTTATCGTATTCCTTTTGCTCCGATACCTTCGCCTCAATCTTTTCAGACTCCGCTGAGAACGTTTCGATAAATTGGTTTTGGGTTTTTAAAAACCTAACCAATCTTTGTTCCTCATCAACATTCCTTTCGTGGATTGCCTGGAACTTAATGTATGAAGCTCGTTTGTTTAAAAGTGCTTCAACTTCTTTCAGGGTTTGAACATACTCCCTTACACGATAGTCTTGGCTATTTTTAATCATATTGTCAAGCTGATTTAACAATACAGAGTCGTCAGATGCCGTTTCACCGGTTACAACATTGTCCTTCAGCGACAACATGAAGTTGAATAATACTGAGATGAATTTTTGCTTAACTCTTAACAACTGCAACACCAACGCTTCGGGACCACCTTCAGATACGATTGTGTGCACATTCACGGCACTATTTCTATTGCCCTGACGCACACCCCTTCCGTTTCTTTGGATGAAGTCACGCGGTCTAAACGGCATATCTAAATGCCAAATGTCAGTTGTTGCATCCTGTAGGTTCATACCAACGCCCATCGACATTGTTGAACCGAACAGGAAGCGAACTTTTTGATTATTGAACAAATACTGTGCAACCATACGCATTGATGGTTTGCCAGATAATATATCTTCACCTTGCTGAACTGGGTTTCCTTCGTCATCAAGCAGCGGAACCATTTCACCGGTTTCCGGGTCTTCAACCATAACGGTTTCTTCCTCCACCTCCTTCAGACTGGCTGTAATTTTATCTATAGCCTGATTGATTTCAGCCTCATCAGCGTAATATTTTTTCAAAACCTCACGCAGCTTCTGTTCCGATACCGGTTTAGAAGACTCCATGTCGATTTTCATGAATAACAAATCTTTGTTTTGAACCGTGTCAGGCAAATCCTTTTTAATTTGCTCGATGTAGGCGTCAATCGCATTGAAATTTCTATCCTCTTTGGAAGATGCAACTTCGGCAAAAAACAATTGACCACCTTCAACAATTCGATAAATCGGATTGCCATACTCATCCACGCCTAAATCAAAATACTTGCGACCATTTATTTCAACGATATTGGCTTCTGACTGATAGTCAAACGCTTCAGCTACCTTTTTGGAAACATAATTTAGCTTTGAGGAGTCGCGATGGCTGTCGTCAAGGTGTTTGTCAAACAATTTAGGATGAACAATACCACCTTTTACCATTCCGTAAAAAGTTAGAGAGTTCATGATGTATTGTTCGCGCCTAGCTTCAATATCAGCCTTGCGCTCTTTCAACTCCTTCATTTTTGCAGCCGACCAACCCGATTTCTCACCTTGCTTTATTGATTTATTTACCAATTCCAAATCGCTTCTCAATCTTTCAGCTTCAGCAGAACGTTCCTTTTTCTCAGATGGAGTAAGTTTTGCCAATGCTTTCACAACTTTGGCTAATGCAATTTGGTAATACCCTGCAAATTCACGTTCCGGAGACAAAGCAATTGTATGCTCGACTGGATTATTTCTAGGAATAGGCTTGCCCTGCTTCCGTTTAATATCATCCATCTCCTCCTGCGTAATTACGCTGAATACGTTTTGGATTAATCGGTGTAATGATGGTAAATTTTTAATACCTGAAAATACGTTTACAGGCTCAATATTACCGGAAGTCTTCATTAACTCCTCGCTCTTAATTATACCAAACTCATTCACGAAATCGCTAAATGTCCTTATCCCGGATGCCAATAACAAATCAGGTGCAAGCGCATTTATTGATTGATAGATTTCAGTTGCGGAATTACTTACCGGTGTAGCTGTTAAATACACCACGTTTTTGTTATTACGCTGCTCTTGAACATACCTTGTTATAAAGCGCATGTTTATAGCCAGTGGCGATGAAGAAGAATTGATACCCTTAATTTCACCGTAGTCGGTGATCGGGGTGATAACGTTTTTATATTCATCAGCCTCATCCACAAACAAAGCATCCACACCCATATTGTCAAAAGTTGACATCGTTGACTCCGAAGGACTTCTATCAATAAGGTCTTGTATTCTTTTGTCCATGTTCTGAACAAATTTCAAAAGCCTGAAATATTGGGTTTCCAATTTCTTTTTCTCTTTCGCCCGGGATTTGTCGGTAATTGACATGATTTGAGACAACAACGTATCTATAGCCTCATACATTGGCTTTAAATCGTTTCTCATGTACTCAATCTGTTTTGGAGCAGAAAGCCTGATTGCATTTTGGAACGTAGAATTCGCTAACAAAACATAATCATACTGCTGCACAGAAAGGTCAGCCAATGCCTGTTCCTTATTTTCGCTTCGGATGGTAAGAATTTTTGCATTTGGAAACAGTGCTTTTATTTCATCCTTCCATTGTGGTATTGTCTTAAGCGGAACAACGAACATTGGTTTTGAAATCATGCTCTTGCTTTTTGCCGCCGCCGCCATCAGAATAGAAGTCATGGTTTTACCGGCTCCTACTGCATGGTTGGCATACAAACGCTGATAATTAAGATAATCATGAACCGCACCCCATTGCCATGGATTGACAAATAAATCTTCCCCTTTGTATTTGGTGGTTAGTCCCGGAATATCAATTGCATCTGTTTTTTGCGCTGGTTGGTAAAAAGCATAATTTTCGTTCAGCTTTTTCTCAATAGCAGTACGCTCGTTTTCGGCAAGTGCTTCCTTTAAGAATGAATTAAACTTGGAATTCATTAAAACATTGCGCTCTGTTGTTGTTTCAGTATCGTCAACAAAAACAACTTCCCTTTCGCCGTTTCTTCCCTCCTTATAAACAATCTCTCCATTGGCATCACGCAAAGGTTTTATTTCAGATGTACGATTAACCCAATTAACAACCATTTCCTTTGAAATATCCTTTGACGAAATAGAATATCCCATGATTGATTGTAAGTTTCCAATACGCGGGTTCATCTCCCATTTACCATGCCCCTCGTTGGAAGAACGATTAAACAGAAAAGCCTCCTGAGTTATCTCCGGCCAGATTGATTTAATGTATGGAATTACATGCGATGTGAAGTTAAGAGCCGCACTATGTATGTCAAATTCATACTCGTCAATAGGTATTTCAGGTATGCCCTGTTTAATAGCATATAAACGGTCTAAGGCTATGCCGCTGTTTAAGTGATTTATTTCAGCGCCTACAGCCTGTGCGTTTTGAATTCTTTCCTCCACAAGTCTTATTCTGTCAACAACATTGCCGACTGCAAAATCTTCTATTGTGATAAACGCCAATTCCTGTTCTGACTCATAATCCACCATATACTCACCACCCTTTGTAACCTGGTCCACAAACGACTCAATCGAGCCATCCACAATTTGCATTTGCAGTGACGCCGACAGCCTTGGTGCTAATTCAGTATTGTAATTCGTGCGGATATATTTGTAAACCTGCTCCGCATTAATACGTTTGCCGTTAAATCCGGGATGGGTTGAAAATGCTTTAATCAGGTCTGTTGGATTATCAATCTCAACGTCCTGCGAAAACGCAATATCACTAGCTAAAATTCCGCCCCATTTCGACTCTGGACGAAGCCTTCCGGCAGCATCAGTGATGATATTATCAAATGCGGCTAATACATAAATCCTGTTGTCTGAATAGTCCTGCGTTTTAAAATATTTCAACGCCGGGTGTTCGGACAGATTTTTGATTTTATTTTCAGAAATAACGTCCGATATTTTAGCCTTAAGCTCAAGCCTTGCATAATCCTTCTCGTCATTAAGGCTTTTTTTGTTGTTGAGGGTGTCACGGTATTTGATTATTTCATCATAATCCTTCATGAACTTAGTAACCATCTCAATATCACCAGCCTTTTCAATTGGTGCAGTAATATCCACATACAAACTACCCTTTGCATACTCCCAATAACTCATCATTGTTTCTGCAAGAGCAATGATGTTTTCAACCTTTTCATTTTCACCTAAAATCTCATTCGCTAATGTGTAGAATTTACCAAGCGAATATTCTGCTGTGTCAATCCTGTCTGAACGCTTTTGTTGCTTAGCTGACTTTTTAAGGTCAGATTGTTCCAACAGCGATTTGAAATTTAGCTCTCCTTGATAGTTTTTAATGGCGTCAGCAATCTTTTCGCCAAACTTATCCTTTATAGTGGTCAGCGCAATTTCTTGCAGCTTAGTGGCTGTAAACGGTGTTTTTCTGTAAAAAATACCATCCTCAACTAATATTGAGCCATTTGGAAGATTATCTGCACCGCGCAATACGTAATCACCTACCCGCATTGAAGCCCTTACGGCTGCATCATCAGGTATTGATTTATAAACATTCGGATTTTGCGACGGTCTTATTTCCTGTGACTCCGAAACAACCGCCCTTGGTCCATACTGCGAAAACATTATTTGCAGATTTGGATTATCAATAATCATTGTATTGACGCTAACAGATGCGGACATAAATCTTTTTGACATCCAAGGCTCTCTGATGTGCTCTAACCTTGCTATTGCATCAAGCGGATATTGCATATCTGCTGTTACAGCCGAATCCTTTCCATCCCATTTCGAAAATATCAGAGCAAATGCCGGATTTGATTTTAATACCGCGTCAATCGGAAACGTTTCACTGGCCTTAGACTTAGCGTCCTCTTTCAACCAATTCACCATCCGGGTTAAATCAGTGATATTATATGTCGACGTTGCGTTTTTAATGTTGTTCCAAATCTGATAAATGTCAGAACCCCTGTCGGCAACGGCATTGTCAATATAAGTTCTTGCAGCTTTCGCCCACTTGTAGGTATAGCTATCCTGTGGAGTTCTGGTAATATCTTTTACCAAAAACTGACCGGTTTGGAGGAATTTTTTTTGAATGACCTGTTTGTCTATCTCTACATTAATTGCATCGGTAGCTTCCTGAGTAGTCTCCAATGAAAACCGTTCAGCGATTTTTCCTACTTCTTCAAGATCCGTTTTGGTTAATTGTTCATTATCCGAAATTCTCTTTTTCGCTGGTTCGGAAAGCTTTGAAACGAAATTGCGAAGCATCACGTCTTTTTTCGATGGCTTACGGAATATCAAAATATCCGTTGGAACCATCGTTGACGCAGACTCCTTGAATTCGCCAGGTGCTAATCTGATTATATCAACGATATCCGCATTGGCAAGCATTTCACGACGCGCTGCAGAAGCTTCCTTGTCTGCTGTCATTGTTGTTGTGATGAACACACCAACTCCGCCCGGCTTCAATAATTTTAAACTGTCGATGATAAAACCATCATGCAGCTCGTAGCCTTTATACTTGGTTTTGCTGTCGAAAGGTACATTGGTTACAATTAAATCAGCTTTGGTTTGATTTGATTTTGCAAAACCCTCAAGACCATTCACCTCAACACCCGTTACTTTATCCTGTGTTCTATTGAAATGTCGAACAGAAGGAAAAAGAACCTTGCTTATTGCCAACGCATCGCTTTCAGGTAGGTCAATCGAAATCGCCTCAAGCTGCCCGGTTTCTATTGCCCTTGTCATAAATTCGGGCATCGCCATAAATGCTCTACCAATACCACCAGCTGGTTCAATAAAGGATTTTATGTTCATATCCACCACACCGCTGCTAAACAGATAATTGAAAACCTGATTATAAATTTCAATTGGTGTGAAATGCTCATAAACCTTTCCTTCCAAATATTCAGGCATATTACCCCTTCCAGTATATTGAGCCAATTCAGCCAATTCGTCCTTTGAAATGGTTGACTGGCCATTGCGCAGCTTGTTTAATATAAACTCCGCTTTCGCATTTGCGTTTTTTCGTGATGCGAAAACAAAGTTTTTTGGTAACCTGAAATTAGCTCTTCCAAAAAATGATTTGTTTAAGCCTGGTTTGATTTCCATGTCAGATGGTAATATCTCGAACACAGTTTGTTCATTTATATCATCACCTGCAGGTGGAGGGGTATTTTCACCATCCACATCGCCAGTTGGCTTTTCATCATCTTTTTCAAGCTCCGGATTAGATTGCTTCCGCTCTGCAGCAAATTCCTCAAGCGTAATACCATCATCGGTATAGCTCTCCCAAATATCCTTTAAATTGGGCTCAACAATATCACGAAACTCCGATAATTCAGTAAGCATTTTATGTGACCAAGCTCGGAACTTGTAGTACCCGAGCTTTACTAATTCTGAACCATATTCAACCGCCGCCAGTAATATTTCCGGGTCAAAGCCAGTGTTTAATTTCCCCCTGCCCTTTTTTAGCAATTCCTTTAACCGGGCTTTTGCTTTTTCTGCATCAGACTCAGCCTTACGAACATCATCGTCAGGAGTAGATTTTTTTTCCGGTATGTTGTAATTCACAAGTGTTGGGTGGCCAAAAACTCTATTTATTGTTTTCCACCAAGTGCCCTTGCCGTCGCCGTCATATCCTTTTCTAGACTGCGTTTCATCCCAAGTCACTATAATGCCATCATAACCCTTCTCCATAACAACCTTTTTGAGATTGGCTGTTATTTCTTCCTGCTGTTCTTTTGTTTTGCCGAAAATCTCCCAACCGGTTTCCTTAACCAACGCCTTCCATTCATCGTCGTTATTAATGATAAGCGGATTTTTTAATGGGTTTTCAATTTCCTCAATTTTTGGCCCATACATTTTCGCAGACTCAACGTCATGCGTATAATACAATCCCGCACCAAGTGCCGGGACTTTTAACGCTTCGTAAATCTCATCTTTATTTTGCCTTCCATATCCACGATAAACTTTTTTCCATTTTTTTTGAAGACCAATGTCCTGCATCCTTCCGAGCATGTCGGCTAACACCGCTGCTTCAGCACGTAATAAATCCACTTCATCGTTCAACGCCTTACGCTCATCAGGAGTCAAGAGAACCGCATCACGGTTCAACGCCAATGCCGCAGTTCCGCCATTTGCAAGCTTGATAACATTGGCATCGATTGAAGTCTTGATTTCTTGAAGCCTTTCACTGATTTTGCCCAATGTGTCATACCTGTTTTCCAAATCTTCTTTCGAAACAATCGGACCTTCTGGAACCTGGTCAAACAAAGAAATAATACCCTTACCGGCTTGAATAACTTTGTCCTTATTCATTTTCAGCTTAGCCAAATCCTGTTGCAAACGAATTAACTGCGCTTCATATGGCTCTAATGCTTTTGCAATGGCATCAGGCGTAGCTGTTGGGTCTTCAAGGAATTTTTGACGCTTCTCCTTGATAAATTTTTGCTGCGCCTTAACTTCTTCCTCTTTTTCGGTAACTTGTTTTTCCCACTCCTCACGAACATAATCTTTATTTGTACCAAGGTTGGCAAGGTTCAGCGGCTCCTCCGGATCAAAATCAATTCTTTGTGTAATTCCGGTAATATGCTGAAGGAAGTTTAATTCCTTATTGTCCATTTTATTCCACACCTTTTCATCCAATAGCCAATCATACATTTCGTTTTCATGTGCATCGGTAAGGCTATCTACTCTGCTGCGAACTTCACCAACCCACTTAGCAATTTTGTTGATATTGTCGGTGGAAGAAACATTTCCCGAAGTAGCCAACGCCCTCATGGCATTTGCTATTTTTCCTTTTGGGTTTAGGTAGCTTAATGCCAATACCCTTGAGCTGTCAGCACCATACAAGGTTTTTGCTTTCATTCTCAGGTCGCCTTTTGACATACCGCTTACCCTTAAATTGCGCAGATAAGCTGCGTTTTCCATTGGCGTTTGAACGGCACCGGCATTTGACTCCTGTGCAATTTTCTTAGCTTCCTCTTTTGTAGCAGCTTCAACGATTTGCGCCTTAATGGTTTTATCGCCAATTCGCTTTAATCCTTCGGTTCGGCTGTGTCCACCAAGTATAACCCACTTGTCAGTTGCAGGGTCTTTCCAAATTTGTATTGGAGGAATCGCGCTACGGTTCAATACACCGCGTTCATTTTCGCTGACAATCCTATCAACGGTCTGTGTAGAGAACTCTCCCTCACGGCCCTGAAATGCCTCTAAATCGGTTTGCAAATCTGCAATAGGAATATCTACGAAACCCGATGCTGTTTTGGGCTGTTCTTTTCCACCAACGCCCTCATTTCCTTTTTCAGTCTTTTTAACTGCTGCTGGTGGTAGGTTATCTGCTCCATTATCTTTGTTTGCGGCATCTCGCTGCGCTTTTCGTTCGTTGAATTTTGCTGTGGCTTGCTCATAAAATAATTTTGTAATGTTATTTTGTTTCCCGGACATATATGACTTAGCATTGGCATAGGTTTTTCTGTCAATTAAACCATCCGCCAACAACCCCTCAAGGTCATCAACTGAAATTTCATCAGGCTTATTATCAGGGTTCTTTTTAATGAAGTCCTTAATCCCGGCACGTATTTGCTCAATATCGTTGCCGCTTACTTTTACAACTTTATTGGTGAACTGGTCGGTAACTTTTACCACTCCACCATCATTGCCCTCAATGATAAATCTACCCCCAAATTCATCGACTAAAGCCTTAGTGTCAATAGGTTTAGGCTTTTCTTCTTTTGGTTTTTCAGCCGTTAATTCTTCAATTTTATCTGTAACTATTGCATAAACACCAGTGGCATCATCAAGCATGTCTTGATATGCGGTTTGGTTTTCGTCCATGTTTTTAGCCAAATCACGTAATTCCTGCAACGACATTTGCTCTATATGCTTACTGTCTTTGTCTAATAGTTTGGCATTTTTTTCCGCAATATCCTTTTTCAGCTTCTCAATATCAGGTGTAACATCACCAGTGAAACCCGGATTTTGCATCAGCTTTTCAGCCTGGCGTAACTTATCCTTTAGTGCTTGCAGCTTTTCTGCCGCAGCATTTTCAGGTGTTGGCTCAACAGGTTTTTGTTGTAAATCCTCTAAAGGAACAATATGCTCAACCGTTCTTTCATTGTCATATTTAATGCCATTGGCATCGGCATATTCTTTAGTGTAACTCTTGCCATCAATTGATGATTCTACATACACTTTTGACAACACAACAGCATCTTTTCCGCCTCTTGTTTTGGTTTTTTCTTTAACAGTCCATTCGCCCATTTCTTCGTTGCCAAAAACATTCCATTGTATTTTACTCCCATTCTCTAACTCACCTTTAGGTGTCGGCTCAACTTTCTCTGCATCGTAAATAACTTGGCCGCTTTCTGTTGTTACTTTTTGAACATCGTCAAGGGTTAATTCGCCGTTCTTTACGTAATATTCGACAGAGTCAAACTTCTCATCACCTTCAACCATTTTGCTTTTAGCTTCCGGCTTGAATTCAATTACAACCTCTGCTTTACCCCACGCACCTTTATTTCCTGCCAAACCGATAGATGGAGTGGTAAACTCACCAGCTTTTCCCCCACTTTTTATCGCTTCCCATTCAGACATCGTTGTGCCTCTAAATGTGGGCTCATATTCAGATATAGGGTGTAATCCATACTTTTCGTATTCATTCAAATCTTTACCCTGCTTAACCGCCCACTCCTCTGCCGCTTTTCGATTTGCCTTTTCTTCGGCATATTTTGGTTTTGGTTCTACCACAGGTTTTTCCACCTTTGGTTTTTCAACTTCAACTTCTGGCTTAACCGGTTTTTCTACTACAGGTTTTTCGGCAGGTTTTTCTACTGGTTCTTCCACCGGATCAATAATTTCAATTTCGGGCATCACGTCTTTAATGTCAGGATTTGAACCCGCCCAACCCTCAATCTCTTTATTGATTTCCTTGATTAGCTCAATGTCCTCAGCTGAGAACTTGCCTTTCGAGTCATTCACCCTGATTGACATAGCTCCCATAATTCCACCTAAAAACATACCAACGGTTACACTGTCCTTCACACCAGCCATAATATCACGACTGAAATCGTAATACTCACGAGCTGTCATGTTATTTGCAACTGTTTGAAAAAACTCCTGTGTTCCTTCTTCGAGAGACTGAACACCGGTCCTACTCAAAAAACTATATAAAGCCGTTTCCAGTGGAACTGTTTTGGCTAACCTTGCAAAAAATGATGAAATCGGAACAGCTTCTGAAGCACCCGCTAAAATATTAAGAGGACTCAAAGCTGCTGACATAGCCTGTTCGTATGTGGCTCCACTATTTATGGCCTCGTCATATGTTGAACCAATCATTTGTAACGTTCCAACACCAGCCACGATAATGCCGCCTGCATTTCCACCGAGCGCTAACGCAGGAGCTGTCATACCCATATACCCAACCATGGAACCTGCGCCATTTGGTAACGATGTTAACCACCAACTGTCCTTCCAACGTGGATTTGTTTTAACCTTGCCGGATATCCAATCATCTACACTTTCACCAACTTGGTATAATAACATAGGCTCAAGCGGATTGGCATGAAGCTGGTCATAACTTTTGATACCCATGACAGCCAATCCATTTTCTCCAAATCTTGCCTTTTTTTCTTCATACCATTCATTATACAGGCTTTTCGGCATTGAAGTGGCTTTAGCCTTTGCCATAAAGTCTGCATCTGCCTTAGTGGTCATTTGAAGGTATTGAGATGCATAATTTGGTGTCATAAACAAATCAAATACACCGGCTTGCTGAACCGCACCACCTTTCAGCGTTTTGCTGACAATGTCAAGTGCACCTTTTTTAAACTCACCTACAGCATGTGTACCCTTTGAAACGGTAAACATTTCTGCAATATCATCCATGCCCTGTTGCTTAAGAATTCCAACAAGCTCACCGTGTTCGACAAACTGACGAGAAAAATCTTGCTGAATTTTGGCCCAAAATACTCTCTGCTCATCTGTGGTGCCGTTCCTGATGTAGTCAAAGTTTTTATCTGCATACTCCTGACCGTTTACAGAAGCAAGCATGAACTTAAGAAAGTCATCCGGAGTAGGATGCATCAAAATTGTCGGCTTATACTCATCGGTATCATAAAATACCAGATTGTTTGTAGTATTAGCTAACATCGAGAAGAATAAATCGTTTCGCTCCTTGCTCAACTGCCGAACCTTGTCTTCGGATTTGGCAGTGCTTTCCTGAGTTTCTGTGGAGAGGGAAATTTTTAATTTGTTTATTTCAAGCTCTTTGGCTTTTATTTCTTCCCAATACGGCTTTGCTGCTGCTAATTGTGCGCGCTTCAAAGCAATCTGTTTGTCCATATTGGTATTGGCTTGTTCAGAGCCAAATTTCAACATTTCAGTTGCCTTAAACTTATCCCATCCCTGAATTTTTGTATTTAGTTCTTGCAACCCGGCCTTTACTTGCGCCTGGTCATATTGCGGATTGCCAAGATAGCTTTCGTAATTTTTTTTAGCATCAAGCATTTGTTGGTAATATCCATCCAACTGCTTTGAATACTGGTTCATGGCAGACACCAAACTGTTTTCCCTTGATTGCTCGTAAACTAATTTGCTGCCATCCTGACTATCCTCATTTGCCTTGTTTAAAGCATTGTTAATTGTAATCCGACCCTTTAAACCCATTTCTTCGCTAGATTTATCATCTAAAACCTTTTGGTTATACGGCTTTGCTGTAATTAATTTGTCAGGCTCTACAACGCCAGTTTTAACTATATCTAAGATATTACCCTCAGTAGGTAATGATAATTCTGATTTCGCCGGCTCCTCTTTCGAACCTGATCCCGCGTCGTCGGTTTGAACTTGACTTTTTTTTTCAAACTGCTTATCAAACGCCTCGTAATCAAGCGTCATGGTTTCAGGGAACAAAGATTTTACTTTGTCATAAGCCCATTTACGCGACGCCGGGTCTTGCATCTGTACTTTAAAATCATCAAACTCCACGAAGTCTGGAGTTTGCTCGGATAAAATTTGGTGCATAGTGGCTAACAAGCCATCGTTGCTTCCGCTCGTTGTTTTTCCCATGTGTTATTTTTTCTTTTTGAAATTCGCAGGAGTGTCATCAGCTTCGGGCCTTAACGCTTCTGGTGTATAAAATTTATTAAAATCGTAATCGCCATTTTCTTTCAATGCTTTTGTCTTGAGAACAAATGCATCTAACGCGGATTTTGAGTATTCTTGCCCGTTCACTGCTCCATTTAAAAACTCAGTCCAAAATCTGTCTGTGGCTGGAACATAATATAAGCCATCGCTCATTTTTGTTCCTAAAGCGTTTTCGTTTGTTTCAGTAGTCGTAACTAAAACCTGACCGCTTTGGTCTCTAATCACACCCTCAAGGTAATTATCCGAAAAACTTTGCTCGCCGGATGTAACAAACATTCCGCTTTGAGAAATGCTAACAGAACCTTTATTGTTTTTGTCGGCATTTACGTTTTTGAATTTCCCGAATTTTGTTACCGGAAAGTCAGCGGACTGGTATGTTTTGCCGTTGAGAGTTTTGGTACCGGTGTAAAAGGCTGTGTCACCTCTCCACATAGCAGAAACCCTAACAGCTAAATCAAACGTAGGAGCTTCTTTCGGAGCATTTCCGCTTCCGCTACTGCCGCTGGAAACTTTTGTAACGTGGTATTTTGTTTGCTTAAAGGTTTTTTTGTTGAAATCTTGTTGAGCGTATAACTCTTGAGGAGATACACCGGCCTCTGTTGCTTTCATGGTGAAATCAACCTGCGCGGCAACACTCATTCCCTTCAATTGTTCGTCAACATGTTTTGCATAACCCGGATTTTGTAACCATGCACTTGCTGTGTTTTTAGCTGTTTCATTGGAATATCCGGTTACTTCGTTCCATTCTATATATCCGCCTTTTTTATTTTTATCCTCAATAAAAACATCAGGCATTTTTGGCATATTTTCATCGGTAAACGCATTCCAGTCAAAAGGTTTTTCTTTATAAAACCCTCCGTTGTCATTCATGATTTTCCTCCGTTCTGAAATTGGAGCTTCCCTGAACTGCGACAATCTGTTTAATGTTTCAGGAAGGTCATAAACGTCGCCAAACCCCTTTTTAGTCATGGTTGTAACAACCTCCTCGTCAATCTTTTTATCCTGCGCGGATTGAGCAACAGCCTGCATTAAATCATTTTCCATGTCGCGCATTTCTTTATAAGCACTTCCGCTGCTTGGGTTCAGATGATTAACGCCCTGCTCCCAATAGCCAACAGCCTTGTCAGAATAATTCTTAACAAGGCTTTGTATATGTTCCTGGTCTTTCCAGTATATGGAGTCCCAATCAACCTCCGGAGGTATCAACGACTGATCCAATTGGGCTTGCTTCGCCGCATTCACTTCAGCCGTTACCTTGACGTTGTTTAATATGTTGTCAAAGCTTTTAGCCAACGCATCCATGTGCGCGTTCCCGCCTAATACTACGGTTGGAAGGCCAGTTGGGTTTTTTGTTGTCATTTATTGAACAAAGATTTAATTGCAAACATTGGCTCAAACTTAGCGTATGCGTTAAAATTATTTTCGGGCACTGCAACCGGTGTAGATGTCATAGTGTTTTCGTTTACCGGACTTTTTACAAAATTGTTGTTCATAACTTTTGACAAATCCTCAATCATTTTTGCCGTTCTGGCGGTGCTGTCTGCTCCAATTCCAGCAGCGGCAACATTGCTGACGCCTGTAAACATATTTTGTAATCCGCTATTTTGCAAGTTACTCGCCATGGCCATATTCTCGGCATACTTTTCCTGTTGATTATAATTGAAAGCGCTTTTTTCCAATGCGCCGTAACCTTTCAATGCCGCCATCAATGTCCCAATATTGTTGTTAATCATGTTTGATGTTTGTGCAGATAAATCGTTTTTCGCACCCATCTGTGATTTTGCAATTGTAGCAATATCAACATTTCCGGTCATTTTTGACTCCCTGATAGCATTGCTTGTAGCAAGGTCAATATTTTCATTAGCCATTCCTGCACCTGGCAGCTCTCGCAAACTTGCCATTTGGCGCGCCATCATTAACGCCGACTTGTCTGAATTGGTTATGTAGTCAACAGGACGTGAAGAATTTTCAACTATTTTTTTTCCCGCTTTGTTTTGGCTTGCACCTACGCCGAAACGGAGTGCTTCTGCTGCCGCAGCTAAAACCATTGGGAGAGCCATTGACGCGATTACAGACATATGCTTAAATTTTAATTACAAATTTACAAAGTTTCCTGACTTGCGGAAACAGAAACAGCTACTTCGTACAAAGCTACCATTTCGGTTGAATTGGTTTCAAGCTCAACAACCATTACACTGCCCTTTAAACTTCTACCGTTAAACAATTTGTCAAGCTCAGTCCCCTGTTTATATGGGTCAGTCATATCATTAAGCAGCGAAGCCCAAAAATAACCTTCATCATTTTTAAATCGATTGTACGTCAATCTGCTTTTCATCCCAATTGGTATGTTGGCAGATGGAGGTATCTCAATTTCGGCCTTCCATTTTTTTAATGATGATAACCTCATCGCAAACCAATCCTTCACTGTTAACGGATATTCAGTAAACACGATTTTCACCTTGGCCACAAATTGTTCATTGTGGAAATTTCCACAAATGTCGGTTGCTTCATGAACCCAAAGCGTATTGCTATTAGCAGATACAAACGTATCGCTATTGGGAGCCATTGCATCAACATAATAATCAAAAGAGCCAACCAATCCTGTTCGTTCAAAATTGTAGGCTATAGTTTTTTTATAGCTATCCTGCGTAGTTCTTTGACCTGGGTCACCAACTCCGCCGCCCTCCTCATCACCTGGACCGCCATCGCCTCCAATCAAATCAACTGTATATCTTTCAATTGCCCAAATAACTTCGTCATGTCGTTTGTTTACAACGGCTGAAATTTTAACATCATATCCGGCAAGAGCATCACAGATTTCAACAGCTAGCTTTTTAAAATTCCTTTTGTTGCTCAATTCAAAAAGGTCATTACCTGCATATTGCCAAAACAACTTTTTATTCAGGTCGAAGCCAAACACCATTCCCTGATGAGAAACAATACTCAACGGGTGCTGACTGCCTATATTTTTTCTAAACGGAACACCAAGGTTTGCCGGTGAAGCTGACTTTCCAATACTGTCTTTATTATTCAAGTCAAATATTGGCGATTTCTCTGTATAGATAGGCTGTATGTCAAATTGCTGAACAGCTAATATCTCACTGGTATTTGCTACCTGAACTAATGCAGTTATGCCGCCAAAAGCAGCATCAAGGTCAACATAATCACCCGGATTGAAGTTGCTATGTGCATTAGTTATTTTATTGCCATTCGCCTTAAACCTTAAATCCCATCTAAACCGGGCAAAATGGTAACGTTGTTGGTAATCAACATCAACATAGTTAGGGCGTCCAATTGAAAATTGTTTGCTGTTAATATCGGTGTCATTAAGGTACTCGTCCTTCACCTTTCTTTTGTAAAACACCTGGTCTGTGTCGCCAACCACAACCATATTCCTTATCCTAGTGTAGCAATCTCCGCCCTGTGCAATACCTATAGCCGGAGCAGCTCCAATTATTTGATTTTGCTCAGAACATCCATGACGTCTATTTTCTGTTCCAGGTTCTAAAATATCGTATGTGGGCCCAAACTCATAATACAATTCGTTTTCCCCATCAATAACCCTTCTAGGGGTGTAAAGCCTAACCAACACACCATCTTCGATTTGTGGCAACAACGGGCTGTACTTGAAAATTATAACAAATGGAGCAGCTTCATCATCCGGGTCTGAAAGGCGATGGTTTTGTATTTCGAAATCGTATAAATCTCCAAAGTATGCGCCTAATGCATCTTTCAAAAACAATATCCTGTCTCCATCCTCCGGAATAAACGAAAGGAAAACACCTTCATTGGCTGAAATATAATCAGTTATAGGTTTTAATGATACCTGAATTTCAGTCGCATCTCCTGCGGCATATGTTGTATCATCTGTTTCGCCTGTAGCTGCATCATAACTCTTGATATATTTTACATCGGAAATAATAAACTCCAACCATCTTGATATTAACGGATTGAGTGCTCGCGCTAATCTCCATTTCCTAGCCTGTATTGGAGGAATGTGATTGACTTCAAAAGAGATAACCGCTTTATCATGCGAACCATTTGGGTCTGTTACTGCTGGTATAACCACTTTGAAATCTTCGGTTCTGTTTACCCGCGTCAACCTTCCGCCGGCATGGTCTTCGTAAACTATACCCAAACGAACAACATTCATGTCCATCCAAGTTTCTTGAATTTGATTACTGGTGATATCGACAATAATATCAGCCACAATGAAATCAATCAAATCGCTGTATGTGCCTCCAACAACAAATGTCTCAACGGTGTATCCAAAAGCATCACCAAACGGATATTCTGCACAACACGCCTGAAATTGCGTTGCTAACAATGTTACATTTCTCTTGTTGCCGAAATTGCTTTGGCTGTAAACAAGTAAAGAAAATGCACCCGCACCATCTGTAGTTGCAACCCTGTTTGTGTAGATGCAAACTAATTTGGCACCCGGAACAGGATCACCATCGCTATTTTTGATAAACCCGGTTACATGGGTTCTGGCTCCCTGCGTAACGTTTATATTGTTGTTGTATAAAAACACTTCTTCGTATGCGCCAGTTACAGATGTTACTAATGATGCTGTTTCGCTGTCGATGCTGTCGAGATTTCCCGAATAAAAATTATTGCCATAATCCAGCGCAATAAAAGCATTGCTAATAGCCTTAAATTGCATTGCTGGTGTTGATACTCCATTCCTTACCCTTGTGAAATAAAAGAAACCGTTATGGTCTGTATATCCAAATCCGTTTTCAATATCAGATGCAGCTCCACCACCGCAATTAATCATTACCCAACTTCCACCATCTGTAAATAAAATACTAGCTAAATCAGCAAGGGACGTCGGCGTTGTTGGTATTGATGATGAAAGCGATACGCTAGTTATCTCCATTCTCGGCGAATTTGCCAAAACAGACAGCTCACCGCTTGTTTCTCCATCCGCTAAATACCCGCTTACTACTTGCCAGTCTAAAGAACTGTCAAACGGGTCGCCTATCCCTAGTATTGGGCGAAGGTCATTGATTTCAAAATCAACATTCACAGTTCCTCCTGCAGTAACGGTCACAGTCGCTTCGTAAACACCTACTGAGTTCTTTCTCACAAATGTGCTCGTGTTCTGCCACTCTTTACCTGTGCTTGGGTATTTATAAACCCCCGTTGCTGTTGATGATAATTTATGTGATGCTATCCTTAAGATGTATTTACCTGGCGGTAGATTAAGTGTGAATGTTGAATAAACCTCACCGGCTTGCATCGCGGATATAATCGCATCTTTTTTCTCAGCTGATGATGCATCATAAACATGGCTGTCACCCGGTATAAGTGTTACGCCTGATGCGGCATTTTGCACTGACTTCACAGCATAGTCTGTCCCTGCTGCATATACAATAAACCCATTGTTAGGGATTAAAAATTTGTCGTCTGTATCATAAAATCCTCCCGGTCCAGCTCCTCCAAAATGAGAAGTCGCTCCGGTTGCTGTCGAAAGTCGATAAATTGGCTGGTACAAATTCCACTCTGCAGTTCCTGATGAGTTGACGTAGTTTCTGATATAAATCCTGCCGGTTACAGTTCCGGTTTGTTCATCTGCGCAAGGGTCTGCTTCATATGATAATATGGCTTTTGCATCAATGCTAACATTGTCATACCCCTCTTTATTGGCTGCTAAATACCCTATGTTTGACACAAATTCCTGACCTATCGATATTAGTGGAACCGACTCCTCTACTCGATTAATGTCCAATGATAAAACCGGGTATCCACCATCATTGAAAAACCTGAATGTATGTTGCCTTATGTCAAACTCTTCGCGTTCAAATGTTTTAACCAGTCGCCATTCCGCACCATTGCCGTATCTAACTAATAAATTTACTCGCTTAAGAACAGCCAGCACGTTAGCATCCCTTAGCCTGTCATCATAAAAATCAATATCAAAGCAGTTGATATTACCATCCTCCACATCAACACCACAAGGCGTATTTCCGTATGCAAGTTTGCTAATCGGAGAAATCACAGTCGTTTCGCCATCATCATACACATACTGCGTTGCAAATTGAAAATATTTATTTGAGATGTAGTTGTGCTTAAATGAATATTCTGTGCCAGGGGTAACTCTTGGCTCAACAAGCGGAGCGTATTTTATCCTGTCAATAAAATCCTCTTTGTATGTATTGGGATAAAAGTTCCATGGCACTAAAAGTATATATCCGGGTGTAGCTGTTGGGGTAAAACTGCTTAGGAACGCAGTCATGGTGTTTTCTCCAAATGCTTTTAATTCTATTTCTAAATAACCACTTGTTGAAGTTGCTGTGATTGTAACACCTGCAATTGCATTAAATGCATCGGCTAAATTTTTCAATTCCTCTCGCTTTGTTCCGGCTCCAATTGTATAACCTATCACATGCGATGCATAAACTACACCAGATTGATTTTGCAAGAAGATATTAAAAACATGGACATAACCTTCGGTCACGAAGTCGCTTTCAATAAAAAGCCTGTAAATGCGTTTTTTGCCAATATCGTTGGCTTTCGTCAGATTTATTTTTCTTGGCGGATTTCCGGTAATATCATTTTCATACTCATGCCCATCAACCCAATACAAAAGCTCTTTGTTCACCAAATTGCACTTGGTAATTTTATTCTTAACCATGAAGTTCATATCACCTTCAATCAGCTTTTCCCACTGACCTTGTTGATACAGGTATATGCCATCAACATCATTGCTGTTAGCATTAAAATATACATGGTTTTCCGTGCCCTCTATGCTGAATAACCCAATGCAGTTGTTTTCACCAGTAGGTAAAACTGGAGAGCCTAACGATAGCGTTCCCTTTACTAAAGACCTGCCGCCCAAATAACTTTGATTTCCGGCATTCCTTGTATTAAGGCTATCAATTAAAAATCCGTCTGGAAGTTTAGGCGAAATGCCCTCTTTATCAAAATCGGTAACTACGTCACCTCCAAGATTGTGTTTGATGAAATTTTGCATGTCAATATGTTAAAGATGCTGATCCGTACAGCAAATCTAACAATTCATCCATTGTTGGAGGGTCAATTGTGTCTTTAAGGTTTATAACTTCAGTCTTAAACAACCTTTCAGCAGCCATTCTATCCTTTACATTAGAATTCCTTTCGTGTAAACTTTTCCAACTAACAAACGCCAACAAAGCCTCGACAGCCTTATCATGGATTTTTGTGTATTTGCCTTTAAACGAACCATTTGGTTTATACTCTAATACAATTTGAATGTCTGATGGGACGTCGGAGCTGAATGCAAATCGTTGGTTGTTATGGTCAACACGGAAAGAGCCGGCACAAGACTCCCCGCCACCTACACCAAACATTTCACCAACTTCAATACCGCCCCTAAAGTTGGAGTATCTCTCAATATAAGCACTTGGCATATATCCGTTGTAAACCGCTGTTAGTGTTGACGTGGTATCGCTAGTTTCGCAAGTGCACTCAGCTGCAATAATATCATCCTGATTTGGAAGATATATCTCCTCGTTTCTAGACAATGTAACTAATACCTTGGTCCCGCCGCCACGAACCACAATCACCCCAAGCTTACACCAATCATCCATATCAACAGGAAAATCAAGTAGCTTCAACGTCCTGTTTGTCATATACAACGGCACTGATATTTTATCAGGCATTATTTCTCTAAAAATAACATTCCAACCACGAGAAGCAAGTTTTAACAACCGGGTATAGGTTGTTGATGGTAATTCTTTTTCGGAAATAACCATGTTGACGATATCGTCAAATGTCTTGTAAGCTATGTGATTTACTTCGTTCATTTGTCTTCTTCGTTATTGTCAGCTAATTTATCATCAGGGATTTGTCTTTTGCCAGTTATGAATTCACGGGCTATCTTAATCACATCAGCTTCAAATTCTGACGGTACCGGTACTTCATCTGTATCACTTAAATCGTCGATATCCGGAACGTAAAGCATTAATACCTCACATACTCCCCCTTCCAAATTTCGAAAGACAACTTTGCCAGCTCCTTCTGCTCTAAAAAAAACCTGATTGGTTAAAGCCAACAATGTTGGAGTAAGCGTTTTTTCATCTGAAATCCCCTTCATCTGAACATAAGCATTGTGCATGCCTTTTTTCGGGCCAACAAACTGCAGTTGTCTGTCTTTAATCATTTTGTTCATCTTAACCGGCAAATCAATATAGTGCCTGTCTGTGACCTTATCATATTCGGGAGTAGCAACATATCGATACAGCAAAGAAGGTTCAATATCTCGTGCACCATCCTCCTTCATGCTGTTAAAATACCTGGCATGGAGAAAATAATTAACAGAAGCAGACAAAACCTTTTTAGCCCACTCCGGATGGATTTGGGTTTCAACAGTTACAACCTTGTTGCTTAGTTCAATTATTAATTCTGTCCACGCCGCTTTTTTCATAATCCAAGTATCTGCTCAATTTGTTGAACCGCTGCATAATACTGCGGGTCTTCTTTTAATGAAATTCCAAATTTGTTTAACAATAATACTACAAAAAACTTAAACGTAATTGTTCTCCATTCACTCGGAACAGCAACCGTAATCGTTTCAACATCTTCTCCGTTGACCGTTGTGAAGGAAGCCGATATTGCACCATATTTAGGGTTTCTGAAATAACTATACCCTATGTAAAATAAATCAGCAGGGAAAACAGCTATTGCACCATTTCTAAATGTGTGATAAAATATCTTTTTTTCAAGTGATGGAGCAATAACGGTGCTGCTTAACACAGTTGAAATTTGTGTTTCCTGTAAATACGGACACGGATAAGCAATGGCGTCGGCTGCATCCGGGTTTTTAAGGTAAAAGCCCTCCAATGCAATTCTATAAGCGTGGTCACTAGGAAACTCCATTACACCATCGTGGTTGGTCTGAATAACCTCGTATCGCTTAAATGGCTCCATGTGCTCAACAACTATGTGCTTAAGCTCATAGTATCGAATGAAATGATTAAACAACTCCCTCTCAACTAATTTCAAATTTGTATTGAAAATGTCGGGAGCCATATATCCGTTGTGGTGCTTTCTAAGCAAAGCGGACACGGTGTTGTATAATTCTATTAAGTCGATTTTCTCCATGTTATGCACTTGTTATTACTTCCCAAGCCGAACCATTATAAAAATTCATTTTGTTGGTTGTGGTATTGTAAATTTCCAGTCCTGCAGGAGGCGTTGAAATCGCATCCCTTTGAACAGTAGTCATTCTTGGCTTCAAAAAACCCTGTGTTGTGGAATCGATTTGCACCTTTGCGGCTGCATTTGCTGAGCTGCCGCCAATAATTACATCACCAGCTGTAGCCCTAAACGCATAATGTCTTCCCACTAATGCCGTAACAACAGGAGCGTAATCGATAAATACAAAATCTCCGGTTGCAGTTCCCGTGTCGTTTATTGTTGGCTTAATATGAAAAACCCTTAAGGTTTGAGCACCAGCCGCATTTGCTGCGTTAAAATCTAAATCCATAAAAAAAGCTCCAGCTGAGTAACTTCTCGAAAGACCAAGATTTGAGCCATTAAACCGCACATAGTCTAATGTAATTATGTTTCCGGTTATAGAAACATTCCTAATAACCCCTGCGTCATCAACAAAAGCCAAGTTTCCACCGGTGGTGAAGTTGAATACTTTGTTTGCCACTGGCCTGATCTGGATGCTTCCATCTTCTTTTGCTCGAAATGTTTGAACCCCCGCAGAGGTAATCATTACAGCAACATATGTTTGACCATTTTGCCCGGTAATACCTAATTTGGATGACAACGCCAAAACATCTGCGTAGTTCATCCCAATACCAACACTTTCGTTTGTGCCTCCACCAGCTTGTAAGCTGGTAAACTTTCTTCCGGTTGAAGCTGCTAAAAAAATACCAATCATGTTTCGAGATGGCGGACCAATTTTGAAACTGGTGATACGTGCCCAAGCTATAGCTAAAAACGTTAAAAACTTTTTCATTTAAAGAATTTTATTAATTGTCAAATGATAATAAACGTCGTTTTGAACCGCGGACGTAAAAGTAATTTGTCCTGTTCCTGTATTAAAAGAGCCCGAAGCATTTGCTCCATCAAAAGTAACAGCAACCCCATCAACAAGCAATACAAAATCTTTTGTCGCCTTGCCAACTAATAATTGATTTGTAAATACGGTGGTTGCGGCAGCTATTGTACCATCAACGGTATAAACACTGCCCATCAGTGACACTAACCAACCCCTCCATACAGAACTATCGCTGTCCCAAATCGCTTCTACCCACCAGTTTGTTGTCGTTCCAATGCTTGATGGAATGGTTACACCAAAAATTGTAAGCGAACCACCAACACCATAACTTGAATAAGCAGTTACCGGACGAACAATAATCTTAGTCCCTATTTTTGGGTCAGTAGAGCCTATTACAACAGCACTGGCCAAGGCTCCTGAATTTTGAAGCCAAACCTCCATCCTGTCACTGGTGCATTGGGTTAATGGGTCGTATGACGTTGCTGAATTGACTTTAACCACTTGCAATGGCTCAAATGCCGCTCCAAGTTCCTGCCAACCCGGCCCATTTCTTTTTACGATTGATATTGCAGAAGAATATCCTTGAATGTATCGCCCTTCCTCTCCGCGAGTTCTGATGTGACCATTGCCAGATGAACCATGCGCAACAGTTATAATATTGGCTTCATCTCCGATCAGGTGAACAATATCCCCTTCCTGAAAGTCTGTTTCGTCAGCAGCATTGAACATGCCAATTACAGAGTCTAAAGTATCTTCCGTTCCGCTTTCAGGAGTAACAACCACAACCGTTACCCTTGAAAATCGCTCAATTGTCAATACTCCTCCCGAAATAGCTACAGTGGAAGCCGGGTTTTTACTTGGCTCAAGCAGGTATCGAGTAATATCCAAAGCATCCGCACTCATCGTAGCAATTAAATCACCAGACTTGTCGGCTGCTCCACCAATTGCATGACAGTAAAACGTTGAACGGTTAGGGTCTGTTGCGCTTTCCGTGTAAGAGCCTGACAACCCGGTATTTTGCGGGTAAATAATTGCCGAGCCCAAAGCCCTTATTAACAGCGCATCCACTGTCGTCCGGTTATTTGGAAAGGACTGTAAAACTTTTCCAGCTCTTACCTCATATATTTTACCGGTGCCGTTGGCAATTTCACTTGGTTTAGTCTTAGCCATTATTGGTTGATTTTAATTGTAAACGTAATTGATGATATATTAATGATGAACGTTGCCATGTTGATTGGCAGTCCATCAACCGCGTTAAATAATTGAATGTAGAATGTGTTTGGCAATTTACTTACCACACGGGCTACATATTTCAACGGCTGCGTAAAGTCGCCCTCAGCTGCACCAGCATAAATAAGCTCTGTAACATCAACATCTAATTTGTCTGTGAAGTCTGAGCCTGTAGGAGCTGCTAAAAAGTTTTGAATTTTAAACACAGCTAATTCCGAGTTTAAAGCTGCAATTGAAGCATGAGGAAATCCATTTAACTGAACATTTGGCGTTGCTCCGGTTGCTAAGAATACTGACGCATTTTCAACATCAACATACCTGGTTCCCTGACGAGTTCTGCCTGATATTACTATACTCAAATCGTTTCCCGCTGAATAACTTGCAGAAAAATTAAAACCACATGAGTTTTTAACAGTAATATTCCACGTTTTTATCGTACCTGCAACCGAGCTGCTTAATTGCACAGAGCTGTCATTAGAGGCCAATGCATCTGCATATAAAGCCGATAAAAAGGCGTAAAACGAGTCTGCTATTTTATATGTCACAGTAACCGGGTCAGTTCCTGCCGTTGAAACACTCATCCCCGGTCCCGCAGCGAAAATATATGATGTGCTGCTCACAACTTCTGAATAAGGTGTAATAATTGTCGGCTTATCACTTGTGCAACCACAATCACATGAAATCCTTTTATTCATAATGGCCTCAATCCTGTCGTGATAATCTTCAACGGTTGTCCAGTCGCCAATTTGCAGAGCTGCTGTATATGCTCCAATATATCCACCTACCAGCAA
Source organism: Chitinophagales bacterium (assembly GCA_035439505.1). Taxonomy (GTDB): domain Bacteria; phylum Bacteroidota; class Bacteroidia; order Chitinophagales; family BACL12; genus UBA7236. Next base: position 17,355 of record DAORKJ010000020.1, on the reverse strand, counting down.
GAATTCTGCAACATAAACATTTTCGATAAACGAAATTCCACCACGATCACATTGCATGGTTTTAAACCACTCAACATAACGAATATAGCATTGAAGCAACTGCGCAGACAGCTTGCTGCATCGAACAACCTCGTATTGGTCGTTTAAAACCCTTACAGACAACGTAACAGAACCAGTGACATAAGTTACCAGTGTATTCAAATGGAACTCATAACCGGCGTTTACTGCGCTAAATGTGTAAGTTAAAACCGGCCCGCTGCTAGTTGTGTCCGCTTCCACAATTATAGATGGCGGATGCAGTGTCATTGTTCGTGAAATTGTCGAATATGAACCATATTCGGTCAAATCTGTCAGCAATATGTTCGTCCTGAAACAATCAATCTCATGTTGCAGCGAACCCTCTCCAATAGCTCCATCAGAAGTCAATACATGTTCTGCAGGACTTGCAAAAGTGTAGGTGACAACTTCAGACGTTTCCGCTCCTCCATCATATGACGTGTACATTGTAAATGTATAATCGCCATACATAAATTCAGGCACCGCATTGTTGGTCGGAATAAGCACCGTGTTTAAGACAAAATCAGGCGTGGCTCCATTAAAATCAGGAGTGCCTATTGTCCCGGTATGCACTGCGCCCATCGGCCCAACAATTACCCAATACCCTACAGCCAATGTGCTGTCAACGTATGTGGTGGTATTAGTCAATACAAACTTTTTGAAAGTTGCTGACTGGCTATCTAAATCGAATTTTACTGTAAATGACATAGGTTAAAATTAAAAGAGGTGCTCTGGCTGTTGCCAAAAACACCTCGTTAAACATAATTTAATCGTCTGTGTAAAATTAAGATATTTTCTCTAAAGAAAATACCGGAACTGTCATATCTTTTGCTCTAGACTTGGCAGTAGCCTTCCATTGCTCTTTAGCCTTGCTTAATGCATGGCGAATTACAATTTCATAACTATCCGTATCAAAGTCACACAGCCATGACGCAAAACTTACTTCCGGTTTGTTTTGCTCAATTAATTTCAGTGTATAAATTTTTGTATTTTCCGCATAAAGTCGGATTTTCCCTTCGCTTCCGGATTTTTCCTCAAGCATGTAAAATGCCTTTTCGGTTCCGTCGTAGCAGATAATACCCCAATCTTTTGCGTCCTGAATTAATGAAAGCGTTTGCATCACCTTCGTGTCGCCCTGAAGCGAAAAGAATTGAACTGGATTTCGCTTTCCTAATGATAACAGGTTTGCTCTGATTTCGGCATCTGTTAATGTGTCAGAACCAGGTATTTGACCTTTTCTTGCCATTTCTCTTACCGCTGCTTCAGACAAATATTTGTTATGGTCAGGGTCAGTCAACATGCCACGAATTCTACTTTCTTGACGCTCACGAGCCAACAGTTTTTCAGCCTGAACATTTTGGCTGTAGTAGTTGAATGTTGTGCCAAGTCGCGGATGGTTTAAAAGGAAATACGCCAGCGAATAATTTTTTACATTGTCGTTGATAAGGTCAACCGAAAAACGGCCATCTTTAAAAACGATGCTATTTGGTTCAAGAACGTCGCGGGTAAGTGTACCTTTATTGTATGAATGTACCGCTTTGCGAACATAATACTGGTAAACCCTGGATTGCTCTTTTTCCGTTTTGGTGTAAACAGTCGGAACTGTAAAGTTTTTAGGGGCAAGCAGCTTGCCTTCGTTCAAAGGATCGGGTCTGAACTGTGACTCAGGTAGTCGAAACTCAAGCGGGCGCTTGAAGTCAACAAAATACCCATTTGCTTCATGAAAATCGGACTCTGGTCCAAATTTCTTCTTAAGGTCTTCGAATGTTACCTCGAATGGCTTTTCATCTCGTAATAATTTTGACATTGTATCGGTTTTTTAGTTAATCTCGTTTTTTTTCTGTAAACACCTTAAACTTATCTAACAAAGCTTTAGAAGGAAATTTACCGTTGCTGATATCCGAAAGGTTTTCAGCGATGCTCATTCCTAAGTACATGATCAATGACGCCCTTCCAAATCCGGTTGCAATATCTTCCCATATTGAAATATCTCCCGATAAAGAAGCTACTTTTTCACTTAGGAATAACGCGAAAAAGCACACCATTAATTTGTCAACAAATTTTGCTAGTCCTTCTTTGTTCAAGGTCTTCCTTCTCCAGTGTTTGTAAACACCTAGCACCGTATCTCCTACCAGCGTTATCATTACCAATGAAAAACTATCCCAATCCGAGATAACATATTTTTCAAAGAAGTAAATAATTGGCGTAACCAATATCGAAAGCGGGGCCATATCAACCCAATCTTTAATTTGGTGAGCCAATGAGCTAATCCTGTGCTCAAACATGGTAATCCAAGGTTTTAAATGGCTAGCTATGTCATTTAAATAAAGAACTATAAACAAAAATCTCATAAGCAAATGTTGTCGTGTTTAAAAATTCCCTCCCGGCATTTCTACCGAGAGGGCTAGCTATCCCTGTCTGAATTGTTTGCTTATTCAGCTTGCCAAAGTTGCCACTTGTTAAAGCACATACCTTGAAAAGCAATGTGAGAACGGCTATAAAGGTTCGCAATGTCCTGTGAAAGGATTGGGCGAACTCTTGGGTTATGACCTGTTCCGTCAGTTTCCCAAATTTGCATACGGCGAGAATAGCCACCTAATGCTTTATAGCGAATACCGAATGTTCCTCTTTCTTCAGGACGATTTCTATCAGCATCAGCATATGCAACCCCTTTTGACACAGGGAATACTAATGCCATGTTCTGTTTGTCCTCAAAACCAGCCGCGCCAAATGTTTCAGGATTTGACAGCAAGTCTAATTTTTTGAATAAGAAAGTAACACCGGATTTGTGGATGCTGCGGAAACCAAGGTGCAACATTTTGTCGTTGTTTGACTCACCAACAACATAACTTACGCTAGTGTCACTGGTATAATCAATCAACAAGTCTTCCAGCTCCTGCATTAACTGAAATCCGTACCACACCATCATTGCACCACCGGCACGTTCTTTTTCAGCAAACTCAGCCGATTGGTTGAAGTTTGCGATTGAGAAGCCGCCAAATGGATAGTTGATAATGTTTCCTTCTTCACGCACCAACTGAACAGCACCTTTAGTGGTACGCACAGGGTTTCCTGTATTTTCGTCCATTGGATCCGGGATATTGGCTGTATCAACCTCCTGACCAAACAACAGCGCACCATCAATTTTTTGTAACATCAGGTAATCTACTTGGTCCATACCATCGGCATAGAACAAACGGATGTCTTCACCAAGGTTTGTGTCTTTAAACCACTTACCTTGAGTCATCTCAGAACCTGAACCCTGCCAGCTTTCTTTGATAATCTGCATACGCGCTTGTTTTTTACGAACGCTGCGGATTGTTCCTTTTGGCTGACCAGTCATTTCTGAAAAGGCACCTGATAAAATAATGATATTGTCGCCGGCTGCTAATGCGTGAGTTGTCCAGCCTGTTTTTAACAAACGTACAGTGATTTGAGGAGTGCCTGGAGCTGTTGCTACAACAATACCCTGCAAATCATATGTTCCTCCCGCTTTGTTAGGGAACATGATTTGGTCGCCCTTACGAGCAAACAAATGCGTTCCGCCGTTTCCATCAGTGAACACGTCAAGCGGGTCAACCGGGATATTGAATGTTGCGTGAGCAGCACCTAATCCAGCAGCTAATCCGGCAGCACCTACGCGAATTGGTCGCATAAATGACTCGTCTTCAAAGTGGGTTAAAACTTCCTGAGAAGCGGGTTTTTCAAAACCCATGAACTGAATAATTTTATATGCAGAACCTTTCCATTGGTCGCCTCTGCGGCGGAATAAGGTTCTCATTACATCTGGTTCGTCTGCATCAAGTGCAGACATATAGGCCATAGCCTGAATGCCCTCTACAGGGGCTAAGTTATTTGTTGCCATTTCTAAAAATTTTGAACGTTTTTCTTAACGTGCAAAACCTTAGTAGTCCAACGCGGGAGCTTGGGTGTTACTTCCTCTTCCAGTATCTTCAACAAGTTCAAGACCTTTTTTAACGGACTGATTATTGTTGTTGTTTCCAGCATTGTCATTCACCGGTTTTACGCCGTAAAATTTTTCCGCAATATGCCCCAAAAATTGGCGGCTTACTGCCTCGATACCTTGTGAAAATACTCGTTCAAATGCTCGGCCAAGAGCAATGTTTTTAGCCATAGTGATTAATTCATCATTTGGCTGTTGGCCTGATTTAGCAAAACTTGACAATATGGCTTCGATGTCTCCACCAATTTGTTCATCGTTTTCAATTACGTGTGCAACCGCAACTTTAGTTTTGTCGTGGGTTACAACGTCCTTTGCATAATTAAACTTAAAGCTTTTTGCTGATGCAATTACCGGTTGCCATGCTTTCTCGATTTCAGCAAGGTTTTCAGGAGATTGTTGCTGGCCAGGTTCCGGGTTGATAGTTTTTGCTTTAAAGTCTGACAAAAATTTGTTTGCCACTCCGCCGTCAGTTCGTAATCGAATTGTCATAGCAGCTTTTTCACCGTCGCTAATGTTTGCAAACTCATCACCTTGTTTGTATTCGAATGCAACTGCTGCGCGTGCTGTTGTTTCGTCAATGCCTAATTCGTACATGCGCTTGTAAACGATGGCATCAAGGTCATTTAATTTTGTTGTGTCCAGGTTTCGCATTTGATTGAACAACTGAATGTCGGAACCTCCCCGACGTAAGTAATCAATTAGTTCATCATGGCCCGGATTTTGGGCAAGAAACTTAGCACGTTCAAGATGAGGTGCAAGGTTTGTAGCGTCGGCTACAAGGGGCTCAATTTTTTTAAAACCTTCAACTCCACCAAATTTGCCAAAGACACCTTTAGCATAACTTAGTAATTGTCGGTCTTCGTCTGTGACTGCTTCGGTACCACCGCCGCCTGCGCCGCCATCTCCACCGCCGTTATCGGCATTATTGTTGTTGGATGCGTTGTTGTTGGCTCCTTGAGCCGGTTCGGCTTGTTTTTCTAATTCGACTATGTCGGTTATTTCGGTAAGTACCATCGCGTTTAATTTTGGTTCAAATATATAAAGATTTTAATTATTAAAAACTTTTACTAATTTTTTTTTGGCGGCTGTTTTTTTTCTTCTCCACCCTCTTTCTTTTTATCCAGCTCCGACTCGACAATGATTTCCTTAATCTTATTTTCAGACTTATTGTCGTCAATTTCTAGCTGCGACTGAGTGTTTAACGCTATTTCGCCTTTTTTTAATTGCATTGCCTGTTGATTGCTTTGCTGCTGAGCTGCGGCAGTAGCCTCTACATTTTGGGCTGCTGTCATTTGAGATATTAACACTCGCTTGTTAAGTCTTTTTTCCATTAACGCTCTTGCAAACGCAATTTTGCCTCTTTTTACCTGTTCCAAAATAAGCAGATAATCAGGGAAGGTTAATTGTGTTGGGTCACCAGCCGCACCTCGTTGAGCCGACTCTTTTGCAGTGGTGATTATTTCCTGTTTCATCAATTCGTCATAATCTTCCTCAATCACCATTTCGTAATCATACTTCGCATTGTCAGCAGGAATGTACAATGAACGCTGTTTTTTTGCATTTAAATCATAAAACGTTTCTTCAATATCCCCTTCAAACATCAGCACGGTTAATATGTTTTGGCAAATTGCGCGAGCAGACCTGCGTTTTATCGACTTCATGCCTTTTGCTATTGGCTTTAATCGATTTTGAGCGCCATTAAGCGTCATTTCCGTAACGCCGTTGAGCTGCCCCGCTTGCGGCTGACTTCCAAGTAAAGGTTGAGTGATACCGGTAATATCACCAAGCTCCTGAATAATAAGGTTATATGTCCCGACAAAATCTTTTAATATTGTTCCTAACCCACCTGGCAATTGGGTTACTGTTTTATATGTGGCTTTTCTCTGGTCGTTCATGTCAACATTAGTAAACAACTTACCAGTGTCGAGATAAATTTTCATAACCTCAACTTCGGTTAATGTCTTGCCGTTATATGTCATGCCCTTCAATGCGTTCCAGTTAACTTCAAAACCGTTTGGAGCGGCTTGCGCCCATGCAATCTGAAATTTTTTACAGGCGACTTCAAGTTTTTTTATTTTTGGGATTGCCGCAGCAGTTATGCTTCGGTTTGCGCATCGATAAAAGCTGTAGTTTGAATAGGTTTTACCCTTTTTATCGCGATTGCAATATGACACTGGCCCCCAATTAATACACAAATCGGTTCCAACAATCCAACCGCATTCGTATCGCATCTCATAAGTTTTGCGACTAACCGTAGTGCTTTTATCCGCTTCATAGCCAAACTCTTCCATGTAGGTTTGTTCACCAGCAGCCTTTGTTTTCCGGGTGGAATAAACATCGGTATTCCAGGTCAGGTGCTCAACAAAAAATACGGTAACCATAAAATTATCATAAGCAGCTCCATGGCTATCTCTGTTTGCATCTGAAACATACGACCAATCAGAACTACCTAAAAAATTACCAATTTGGTTGCCATAACAAGGTCTTATTCTTTCAATAAACTTCGCCTCGCTTTCGTATTTATTTACCTTCTTCAGCTCATTGCGAAGATTGTGAATTGTCATTCTCTCCATGTGCCCAACGGTTCTTGCATCCCGATAATCTTTGAATTTCGACTTCGGCAAAACCGCATCCTCCGGAGCTATATACTTTATCAGCGGTTTTTTGCTTGCCCGATCATAGTATTTTTTGGTTCCCGCAAGTCCAATGATTATTTCGTCTCGCTTCAGGAGGTCGTCAAGGTCAGTCCAGTCAGATAATTGAAAACACCTGTCGATAGCGTCCTTCATCACAACTTCATGCTCAAGCTCCATCGACATCGTTTCAAATATCTCCAGCTCCTCATAATCTGCCGGAACAAACGGAACATCATCAACCATCTGTTTGCCGGATTTTTTGGCTAATTGTTCGTAAAAAGGATTTTTACTTCTTTCCCAAATCCAATGCTTCATCCTTTGCTTTCCTTCAAATGAAGCTTGGTCAACTCCTCTCGGCGTTACTGGAACGTCAACGCCCTCCAACATCCCTATCACTGAGTCAATGTACCTTGGTAAAACACTTTCATTATCCCAAGAAATCGAAGTATAGGCTTTACGTCTTGGGTCATTGGTTTTCTTACTGGCGATTGTGAGCTTGTGTTTAACGTCGCTGTTGTCGTTTGTTCCATCGGCATGTGAACGAAGTGTGTAGTAGTCATAAAGCGAAGTCCCTGTTGATAAAACATCAAGAACACCTTTGCAAAACTCAGCCCAAAAGGCTTTTGCATATTTTATGTTCCACTCAACTTCATTCTTTTTGGGAGTAGGAACAAAATCACTTGGATAAGACGTTTTGTCTTTTTCTCCAAACTTAATAAGTTCTTTGTCAATCATAATATTCTTCAGTTACTCCGGTAGAAAGTTCCGCGACTTGCGTACCGACCATTTGACTAATTTTAATCCTCGCTGCAATTTTAGCATAACCACACGCCGCGAACACATCGTAATCATTCATGTCAGTATCAATTTCCTCGCACTGGTCAAACAAAGTTGGATGGTGCTCTCGATACCCGTTGTGTTCAATATGGTCAGCTATCTCATTCCAAATATCGTCCTTTACGGCCTCGGTGGTTGTTTTACCCGGGTCAAATTTTTCTTCGTTCTTTTTTGGATCATACTCGAAAAATAAATATCCCTCGAAACCTCGTCTATAGTAATGGTCTGATACAGTCGTAATGTTCATCTCCGGATAAGTTTTACAGCCGTAATAAACCGCCGCCATTAACTGTTGCTCACAAAACTCTTCCTTGGTTGGTGGCTTATGATTATAAATTGCACAAAACCTATCCGTGACCCAAATATAATCACCTTTTTGCTTATCAAACTCATTTTTCCTGTGCTCATCAGCGGGATTATCTACAGATGCATCGAATTTTCTATATATCGCGCCGGCTCCCTTACTTGCTTTTCCTGATGAAGTTTTTCCCCTGGCACGATACATATCGACACCGTGAGAAAACAAATGACTGCTTGCCGGTTCAATACGTTTTTTAGATGGATTATGCCTTGTTTGGTTAGCCTTTTCAGGATTTTCAAACAGGTAACTTACCTCCCAAAAACCATTCTCTCTCGTGGTTTCAACAAAACGAACGTAAGCGCGACCCTCTGCAACATCTTCTACTTTTGGTAAATTTTCGTCCTTGTATTTATGGTCTTTCCACTTCTCATCACCAGCCCATTCAAATCTTCCGTATCGCAGATTTGCACTTGGTCCGTTAATTTCCCATTCGGTTTTTTTCCGGTTGATGATAACCAGGTTAAAACGAGCTTTGTTGTTGTTGGAATAAAACGCCTCTTTGAAATTTAACGGAGTTTGACGAATTACCTCGCTTAAGCCGTCCCAATCCTGCATTTCTTCTTTGTCCTTTCTGAGCGACAAAATGTTTTCCCTGGCTTCCTGTTTTTTTGAAAACCCATATTCGTCAATAAACCCTTCCAGTCCTTCATCTGCCGGAATAAACAGGTTAACCAGTCCTGATGCAGTTTGCCCGGTCACCTTATTTCTTCTTCCGTAATGTGACTGCCTGCAGATTTTTGCCAATTGCTGTCCACCACCTTTTTCCATTTCGCCAATGGTTGAGGTCATTAAACAAAAGCCGATAATTTTCTTATTTGCACCCAAGCTGTGACACTGCTTAATTACGTCCCAACGTTTACTTACATTGGCCTCAACGGTTTTACCAACCTCATCCTGATGCGAAAATCGAAGTTTTATACCATCATACGCCTCTGGGGTAGATGCTTTATAATTTGCAACAGAATTAAGCACTTTTTTCCGCTTTCCTGTTTTTGAGTTCTTTAATGGCGAAGATTTCGGCATTTTAAACTCAACCTTTGTTTGGTTGTCCAAATCCCGGACAATAGGTCGGAAGAAAAACGGCATACCCTTTACCCCAACCATAAATTTATCAGAAAATACCGCCGCCGCATCGGGCTCGGTTTTACTTTGAATACCGGTTTTAACCAACTGGCCTTCTACCGGAGCTGATGATGTCAGGATAAAATAATTTATCTGCTGTGCATTGGTTGTCGCTCCATCGCGACGGTGTTTTACATAAACAACGCCGAAAACAGTCGGGTCAAGAAACATTGCATAGAAGAAAATATATTTTTTTCTATCACGATCACGAAACTCAGCATATCCATCACCGGTTTCGCTGTCCATTCTCCAGTAGTTCAGGTATTGGTAATACCAGCCGGGAAAATAATACGGTCTGCCTTTTATCAAAATCCAAACTCCCTGTGAAAACCGCTCCCACTCCTGTTCGATAAACGGCAGCTCTTCTTGGTAATATTCAATATTGTTTTCTACTTCGGTCCAGTAGTCTTCAGGATTTTCGTGCGACTCTTTGTTAAGCCTTTCCAGTTTTGGAGGAAGTTGGGTGCGCTTGAAGTATTGCGCTTCGGGAGGAAGCCCGTAATTCAACATATCCTTGTATGGAGGTGGTTCAGGTAGATTGATTTTTATAGTATCTAAATCCTCATCCTCCTCATGGTAGATGACAAATCGTTGTGGCAGCTCGTATAAATGCTCAAATTCAGACTTCTTCACTTCTTATTGCTTCTGACGTTATCACAACCTGTGGATATTTGGCAAAGTATTTTTCTGCCATGTATTCAGGTCTGATATCGCGAATTCGCTTTTCTTCATCAGTAACCTTTTTCCACAACTCGGTTTTCAAATTTTTAGAATTCTCGTCCGACAATATTTCTCGTTCTAAAGCAAGTAAAAGGTTTAAATCTTCGGTTACTGTTTTGGCTGTAACCTTATCGCTCATTAGCGTTTTTTCATGGTAGATGATTGAAGCCCGAACAAACGTGGAGAACTTAATCCCGTTGCTCAGTAATGCATACCGAATAATCATGCTATTCACTTGCGGCATTTCGCAATTTAAAAATCTCTGTGTTTTTTCCGGAAAAATACCGGCATCGTTTGTCTTAAATCCCGCATATTCTGCGGCGCAGACCTTACGAATTTCATATGGTAATTTTCGAAATGGGCTTCCCATGTCAAACATGCCGACAATGTATTTAATCGCCATGTTGTTAGTGATTTCCGTTGTTTCGTATTTGCCAGGAACATGCTCAAACTCAATCCAGTCCCTCAAATTTGGATGGGTTGAGAGCTTAAACGTTTCGGCATACGCCTCCGGATTAACATAACAAAGCTCGAAGCTCTTTTCAGTGAGCCTCAAGCCTTGTTTTTCTATGTATGGTAGTTCACGCATCAGTTACCCGGTCCAGCGTTTTCTTCACTTCCGCTGATGTCTTTTTTTTGGAGGAATTGGGCTGGTTGTTTCCACTACAGGTTCAGGTTTGGCGTCCACCGGTGGAACTGGTTCCTTTGTCAACGACTCCGCAAAAGCCTTTTGTGTTGCGATTTCATTTTCGTAATACTCAACCGCTTTTAGTAGGATTGCACCTTCTTTCACAATTTCATCAGCACTGCCCTTATAAACACCGCTTCCAGCTACAGTTTCTAAAAACAACTGGCGCGAAAGCCCCGCAACTTCGGTTTTTTCAAGGAACGTTCCGTAATTGATTTTAAGGAAAGCCGAAGCCGCTGCAATTTGCTCAGGTGTTCTTCCATCAGAAAAACACTGAATAATCGGCGGGATAACTCTTGCATTTTTAGCACCCGGAAGCGATAACTTGTAGTTTACCCAAGCCTCGTAAACATCGTTAAAATTCAGTTCCGGTAATTGTTCATCATCAGAAGCTAATTCGGGTTTGTCTCCGAAAAAATCAGCCATTAAGGCCAGCAGCAAGTGAATGCCGCTTGTTTTTTTAAATGTAATCATCGTTTAAAATTTATGGTTCAATAATAATTTTCTTAGGATCGGGTTTCATTTCTTGCTTCTTGTGCTCAGCTCTTTGTAACTGGCTTATCTGTTTTGGGGTTAACTGAATGTCTATATTCCGTTCGGCAAAAAACAGTATCGAGTCAAAGTCAATCACAAATATCTTTTCACCGTTTACCTCAATTTCAACTCCAATTGTTCCCTTTTTAACCACAGCAACCGGGTCATCAAGTTCATCGGTTGCCGCCTTAAAACTATCAATAAAATCTCTATCGAATGGACACCACATTGCAACATCTGCTTTATAAAATGGTTTTGAGCGTTCCATTACTTGGATATAATCTGACGCAGAATACTCCTGTAGGCGCAAACCAACCTTTCTTTTGTTCAAAATTACATTGCCGTTTTCATCGTATTTACCAAGTATTGCCCTTTCCTCAACCCTTACCAATTGCCAGTCGTAGGTTTTGGCAACGGAGTTTTCCAAGTCATAACTAATCGTAACCAAAGCAGTGTCACCGGGTTTCACAAAACCAATTGTCGGACCATATGCCCTATCCCAAAAATATTCTTCAATTTGATTTTTAGGGGTGTATAAAACTTTGCAATTATACCTGTGGTATTGCACTTTGAAATCTTTTGGGAGCAACATCTTGCCACCCCAAGCCTCAACTTCGTGCTGTGATTTACTGTCTAAAATCTGCTCCATGATTATCCAACCGTTGATTGGTACCGGTACGTCATTTTCAATTTTGCAGAAGATTTCATCATAGTTGATGATGACATAATCATTTTCATTGTTTTCATCCACCCATCTCATGGCAACACTTTGATAAGCACTTTTAGCTGCGTTATATCGATAATACACCTTGTCACCTGGCTTCAGCTCACAAACTGTGTTTTTGTATTCAATAGCAGCTCCGCCTCCACCGTGCCGCGCAACGCCTTTTCTCGAATAACGTAGTGCCGACAACATAACAACCTCTCCTGTTATTACTGCATGTTCCTCCGGGTTCCATGATGTTACGAGTATTAAGCCGCTATCTAATTTGTGAAATATGTTGTTAACCTTTCTATCGGTTTTAATCATTACTTGGTTAGGTTTGATTAGTTGCATTTTTTTTCAAAATTTTTTTTTGATAAATAAACTATGTTTATTATATTTTTATATTGTACTAGTACAATGTACTAATGTACTATATAGTACAATGTACCAGTTACGGGCGCACATGCGTACGCGCGTAAGAAAACAATCCCACATTTGCAATAGCATTTTTATCGGCTTCTTTTATCCATTTCGGCGAAAACTCAATACCAATACAGGTTCTATCCAATTTTCTAGCCTCAATAAAAGTTGTGCCTTTTCCTAAAAACGGGTCTAAAACTACTCCATCAACAGGGCAACCGGCTAAAATACAGCGTTCTGCCAGCTCAGGAGGGTATGCAGCAGAATGTTGACCACCGTAATTTGTGCTATTGATGTCATCCCAAACAGTGGTTCGTGTTACTAAATTACCGCCATTGTTCGACTTTGGAAGAGTGGCAACTGCTTCACGGTTGTGATAATACATTTTTGATTTGCTGAGCATGAACACATACTCATGATTTCGAGTGCTTCTGTCATTGGCGCTTTCCGGCTTATAACTGCGCTTACGCCAAACATTGTCATTCCGAAGATACCATCCATCGGCCTGCAGAGCAAAAGCAATTCGCCATGGAATACCCATCAGGTCTTTTGCTTTTAATCCCTTTTGTCGGATATCTACTGGACATAAATCAGAGATAACCTGACCGGCTGGCTGCTTAAACCTGCGCTCACTTTCAGTAGTCCTAGCTTTTAACCTGCCGTTTCTACCTTTCAACTGCAAATAAGTATCGCCTACATTAATGAACAAAACACCGTTTTTTGTAGTGATGCGCTTCACCTCGCGGAAAATCAAAACAATGTGGCCAAGGTAATCCATAACATTTTCCTCCAATCCCAACACGCATTTCATCGGCTTAATCCTGATCTCCGGTAATCCCGGATATGGAGAAAATTTTACGGCTGGCCACTGAACAGGCTCAATGCCATAATCCCTCAACCCCCAATACGGAGGAGATGTTACTGTGCAGTTTACAAATGCATCTGCCCATTCCTTCATAAGTTCATAGCAATTGCCGTTAAACATAGTATTCCCCGTAGGAGTCGTTTTTACCTTCGCGGCGGTTTTCTTCCGCTTTCTGCTCGTTTTTTTTGCGCTCGTTGTCATTTGGTATTATCGGTTTTTCATTAATAAATCTATTGTTTTGGCATATTACAACCAATTCCTTTGAACTAGCAAACACACCTCCTGCAGTAATTATTCTTTCCGGGTCATATTGCTTCGGAACGTCATAATGCGGATGCTGCGGATGGTAATGGAACCAGTATCGTTTAATGCCAATCTTTTGACAGAAATCATGTAGCTCATTCAAGTTGCCATCGGTTACGATATGGATATTGTCGGTATAAATCATTGCTCCCCGGGGCGACCCGCCTCATTTTTTATCATGCTCATTGTTCCATACAAATGCTTGTGGTAAGTCCAAAACGTATTCGCCTTGGTCCCGTAAGCCACTGAAACATGCAGAACGTTATAACGATAACAGGTTTGATACACACCTTCGTCATCCTTATAGCCAAACACCACAAGGTCAACAAGCTTTTCTCCAACGATATTCACAATCTTCGCAGGGTAATACTTCTGCTTGTCACGCTCAACAAAATACACATCATTTCCAATATCCATTATTCTTCTGTTTCAATGTTTAATTCGTCAAGTAAGTTATTAACCTCGTCTTCCGCTTTTTGGGAGTCAGAAACTACGGCTATAAATTTGTTCATGCAGTGAACCAGAGCATCTTCAGCAAGGTCGCAAAGAAACTTATCATCCAAATAACCTTCCTTAAACTCATGCGAGCCTGTAGTTGTTAAAAGGTTTTTTTTAAACAAATCCGCGCGTTTGTTAAACATGCTTTGAAACTCGTCAAAAAAATACTCTAATTTCTGCAAATCAACCGGTGTCGCTTTCATACTTTAACGATAAGGTACAACATAAATTTCTCCCGCTGGAACAATACCGGTAGTATTTCTGCCATCACAATGCAACCACGACCAAGTTCCATCCTCAATAGTCGTAATACCCATACCCAAATACAGTTCAGGGCTATCAATAATCTCCTGACGCAATTTCCGATACGCTTCCTCACGGGCTTCTTTTGACAGCTTATTGAACTTCACGAAATGATAATCATCGGCGTCATTCAATTTGTGCTGACTATAAAACGCACCGGTTTTGGAATTAGGCGCACGGTAACCACTGTCCTGCAGAGGACCACCAGTCGCCCAATTATTGATGATGATCGGGCCATGAATAGCACGCATCGCTTCCGCACGGTCAATACGAGCTTGCGAAACGAATATGATTGACTTAAAACCAAACTCGTCATAAATCCCCTTCGGGACAAATTCGTCCAGATAGAAATTAGGTGAAACTTTAATTCTTTGCATTATAGTTGTTTTTTGATTTGAAAGCTAATATACGGAGTGCTATTGGATTTAACCATCTTATCACACTCATTGTAACACGCAACATCATCCGTCGCCGGAATATTCTTTAACTCCGAACCATTCAAGGTGAAAAACTCCACCTCGAACACTGACGTTAACTTAGTTTGATTTGTTTGCATAACGATTATAAATTTTTTGAACCATACTCTTATTCCATAAACCCTCTCCTCGATTGGGAACACCATCCGTGTTCAGTAAATTAGCAATAGACTCGAAGGTTTCACCCGGCTCATCAGGCAAGCCCCGTAACTCAACAATCCGGTTAACAATCTCCATCTCCTCCTCATTCGCCACCAACACGCCGCCGCTAATCCTGCCCTTCTTCGCGTTAAACGCCCCGCCAACACAGCGCAACCCAAACGGTATGCCACCAATCCGCTCATTCCGTTCCCGCTTCCGCTGATGCAAATCCAATGTCCGCTCTGAGTCCTGGTCACGCTCCAACTGTGCAACCGCCGCCATCAACGTCAAAAAGAAATATCCCATGGCATTACTCGTGTCAATATTCTCCTTCAAGCTCACAAACTGAACACCATTCTTCTGCATCAACTGAACAGCCTCTAACGTCGCTATCGTGTTCCGGGCAAATCTGCTGATACTGTAAATCAACACAACATCACACTGCTTCTTCCTCACCAACTCCATGCACGAAACAAAACCCGGTCTGCTGGTTTTACTCCCGCTTATCCCACTGTCAATAAATCGCTCGACAACAGTATATCCCATATACTGACACCACGCATCCATTCTCTCGTTCTGTTCATCCAAGCTCAAACCGCCTTCCGCTTGTTCAATACTCGATACTCGTCTGTAAGTTACTACTCGCATTTCTATCTCGTTTTGTTTTAAGTTTATGACATGACGTGCACATCAAAGTATAATTATTCAACCAGCATCCACCACCACCGCGATGAACCGGTATCGTATGTTCCAATTCTAAGCCCTTATAACGCTCACCACACTCCGAACACTTCCGGCCATGGTAAACTCCAATCAAGTGCTTAATCGTTTCAACACGACCCTGTATCACCGCAAAAACAGTAGTCGCATAAGAACTACACAAATCACTAGCCCAACGACTCCGACCCCGCGGCAACTCCTTCCCACATCCACAACCACACAAATTGTCACGCTTCGGAAACAAGTTTATCATACTCAAACTGTTTATCCGCTTATACACGTTTATCTCCTGTATAGCATAAAACGGCTCCGGATCAGCTAACAACACCCGCCTCTCTAACTCCAAACACTTTAACTCCTTTTCTGGTAACTTACCATAAACTGCCTTCATCACGCGAAAAAAATTTTTATTAAATAAAAAAAGTTATGTTATAATTTAAAATGTTATTAATTTATTTTTTACGGCACAACTGAACCAAATACCTGCCCTTCTCCAGCTTAACAACACTCCTGCAATCACTCCCATCCCGCAAAACCGCTCCAAAATGAGCTCGCATCGTACTCTCCGTAAACCGCATATCCCTACACATCTCCGACAACGTATCGTAAAATACCTTGGAATACTCACCACGTAAGTCCTCTACCAAAAATCCATATCTTTTTTCCCTATCCGCCATTTTTTACCCCAATTCCTACAATTCAATAGAGGAATTCTCGGCAAATATATACAACTTTTTGTATGTTCCTAATATTATTATTAAATTTTGTTATTAATTTTTTTCCAAATCACCCAAAACCCCTATCGGCTCACATTCCGGCATGGGGTTGATTGTATTATTTTTTGAAGTCCAAAGTTCGATTGAAACGCGTTTTGCCGATGGGGGTGGGGTCAAATAAGGATGCTTACTTTGCACTGGCACGTATCACCGCATCGCGTTTCGTTTTGCTATGTGATGCAGGTCATTTATCCCGTTTCCCTGTCATTATCCCGCTTATGGCTGCTCTATATGACTTCTGTCATGGCATCAGCCCTGTATAATTCACCCATTTGTATCACCACAGGTCTGTGAAGATACCAAAAACGCAATAGGAAGCGATTTAAGACACGCAAATACGTTTTGGATAGATGATACCTGAAAAAGATGATAATTGAATGGTGCGCTTCCTATGCAGCGACAAGCCTATTTATCCTGACTTGATTATGCGCATGAATTGATTAACGTGTCGTATATCTGTACAGTTTTTTGGACATTTTTATAAAAACCTATTGATTTCTGTATGAAATGAATGTTAAAACCTATAGAATTACAATTTTGTACACAATTTTCCCCTTGCGCTTCGCGCCTTGTGTTGTTTTATGATTGTATTGTATGTTGTTTCTGATAGATATATTTGCATAATGGGACAAAGTATAGAGGAAGCGAAGGAAAAGGATGCTAACAGGTTTGTTACGCAGGTATATGTTAAGCAGCGATTAACTCTTAACCAATTACACAATTTGCTTTACAGGGACAATTACAATTACAGCAGGAACGCAGGTATTATGCTGCTGGTTGCTGCTAATGCGCCGATTTACTTCTGCCGCAAGATGCAAAGTATTGGTGTATCAATTACAAAGCGGGAGCTTAGGGTATTGACTGCCATCAGTTTTGCCTGTGCTGAACTCCCTACCTGCACACGACAAACTTTATACGATATGTTGCCAATGGAGCAGATGAGTATTGGGCTGGATGTAAAACGGTTAGTACAACGTGGTTATATTTTAGAGCGCGAACACGGTAAAAAGTTTGGTTTGTGCCTGTCTGTTGATGGTCATGATATACTTATGCAATATTTTTCTTTCTCTCTCGAATATCAGGAACGCTTACTCTCACAAGACTTTCAGACGAAGTAATAATTTATAATAAAAAATATTTATTAATTTATCGCTAATTTAGCAAGTTCAAATATTTTTTTTATTTGAAATTCTTGATTATAATTTTCAATAATATGATTTCTTCCATT
>DAORKJ010000019.1:23989-46918 GCA_035439505.1 Chitinophagales bacterium | reverse complement strand
ATTTATGCTTCGCTTTCGCCCATAAGCATATCCATAATTTCCTGACTAACACCTACTGAACTAAATCCGCCATCGTGATATAGGTTCTGCATGGTAATCATTCTACTTAAATCGCTGAACATAAATACACAATAATCGGCACAGGCATCAGCGCTGGCATTACCAAGTGGAGATAATTTATCGGCATAATTAAAAAATGCATCAAAACCTTTAACACCACTTCCGGCAGTTGTCCAGGTTGGTGATTGTGAAATGGTATTTACACGCACTTTACGGTGTTTACCATAATGATAGCCAAAGCTGCGACCAATACTTTCAAGTGTTGCTTTTGCCTCAGCCATATCGCTATAACTTGGGAATGTACGTTGTGCTGCAATATAGGTTAAACCTAAAACACTTCCCCATTCGCTGATAGCATCTTGTTTATAAGCAGTTTGTAATACTTTGTGAAATGAAACAGCAGATACATCTAATGTTTTCATTAAAAATTCGTAACTCAAATCAGTATATGCACGATTTTTACGAACGTTTGGACTCATGCCTATTGAGTGTAAAATAAAATCTATTTTACCGCCTAAAACTTCTACGGAACGGCTAATTAATTTTTCCAAATCTTCAATGCTTGTTGCATCGGCCGGAATAATCTCAGCGTTGCATTTTTCAGCTAACTGATTAATTGCACCCATACGCATAGCGATAGGGGCATTGGTAAGTGTAAATGTAGCACCTTGTTCAAAACATTTTTCTGCAACCTTCCATGCTATTGAACTTTCATCTAAGGCGCCGAAAATAATTCCTCTTTTTCCTTTTAATAATTGTTGAGCCATATAATTGGTTTTAAGTGATTGTGTTATTGCGAAAATACAAAGTTATAAATAGTTTACTCTGTAAACTTAATACGGTTTTTCTTCTTCTTGCGTTTATCGTAAGCCAGTTTTTTATATTTCTCAGTTAGCATTAAAAATCCGGCCTCAATTTCCTGTTTACCCTGAGGTGTGTCGGAAATACTGTAACTGCCTTTTTGGGAAATATCAGTCAGCACGTTATGTTTAAAAATATAGCGACCCGTATAGGTAACTTTAATCGTATCCGGGTTTGGTTTTGGGTTACCTAATGAATTATATAATTTTTGATATTCATTAATGAGTTTAATGGAATCGTTCCAATAGAAATATTCCCGTTTTACATCACCAAAATTAAAACCAAACCAAGTTTCAATTTTATAGAGTGAATCGTTTTTAAAGTAAGCTTTAAATGTTGCTCCTTGATCCGGTATAGCCTGAACAAAAGTTGTATCAGTTATCAATACATAATACTGTTTGCGGTTTCCCTTACCTGTTTGCGCCTGTAAAGAGACGGAAATGAGGCACATAGCGATGAAAATGAAGTATTTATTTTTCATATATCTGAAAACAAAGTTAGTAGATAAATTGTTACCAAGCTGTAATTTTGCCTTATGGCGCTAACCAGGACTAATCACTCCGGCGAGAAACCTCTCCTCAAAAACCCTGCTATTATTGTGGTAAATTTCCTATTAGTAGGCATTGTAGTGCTTTTTTTGTCCTTTTCATATGGGTATTTTGCGTTTAAAAATGATAAATGGCTGGAATTTAGGCTCCCAAGGGTGTTTTGGATTAGCGCAATGCTGGTTGTGGCAATCAGCGTGGTTATGCGGAATATGATTAGGTATTATGATGCAGATAACCATATCAAACTCCGCAGGAACATTCTTGTGGCATTGGCATTGGCACTTGGTTTTGTGATATGCCAATTTATCGGCTGGCAAAATATGCAACAACAGGGTATGTTGCTTGATACTACAACCGGTGCCTCGTATGTGTATTTGCTCACCGGATTGCATGCCATACACATTTTGTTAGGCATTATTTTTTTAAGTGTGGCAACATATCGCATTTTTCTCAATACCCGCAATCAGGTTAATGCATTAATCTACTTTTCTGACCCGCTTCATCGCAGTCGGATTAAAATGATGGCAACCTATTGGCATACCATCGATGCGCTTTGGATATATTTGTTTTTGGCTTTTTTATACAACCATACTTAATCTAGGTTTTGCAATATGAACGCAAAAAAATAACCCCCTCAGTTTTCACCGAAGGGGTTTGTTTCACTCCTTAACCAACTATATTATATTTACTCGTCGTCTTTTTTAGCGTGTTTGCGCTCTATTTTAGCTTTTGCTTCTTGTTTGCTGTCAGCTTTAGTTTTGATTTCTGATTTATGCGCTTTAACACGATCTTTATCACTTACTTTTTTGTCATCACGATGCGCTTTTACGGCTTCTTTAGCTTCTGCTTTTGAATCGTATTTCGCTTTTAATTCATCTTTGTGATTATTTACCGCTTTTTTATCTGGACCTGTCTTATTGCCGTTTTTAATTACTGTTGATTTTTTTGCTGAAATCGGAGCGGCTTTAATTTTTTCCTTTTTTTCAGTTGCTACTTTAGCATCGCCTGTTGCAGTTTGTGCAAACATGTTGGTTGAAAACACCATCAAGGCCACGGTCATCATTACCATTATCTTTTTCATAATTCTTAGTTTTAATAGTTAATCAATGTTTGATGGCAATAATACGAATACCATGCCAAAGTTGTTTTATGTGCCGAGTAAAACTTAACCGGAAGGGACTAGTTTTTACTCTAAACTACTCATTTTCAACAAGCTACAACAATTCGTTTTAAATTTCAGTTTTGGTTTATACATTTGCAGCCACATTAATTCGGGATGTAGCTCAGCCCGGTAGAGCACACGTCTGGGGGGCGTGGGGCCGCAAGTTCAAATCTTGTCATCCCGACATTCTTGGCTAAGGTTGCCAATACCGACTATTTAGTTTATTTCCGTTAATGTGTATTAAATTACCCAAACCTTATTGCCCGGCATACTATTTTTACCGCAGTTTAAGTTTATTTGTAGCTTTATAAAAAATTATGCAGTTTTTATACCCGGCTTTTTTATTTGGATTACTGGCACTCGCAATTCCGGTTATTATTCACCTGTTTAATTTCAGGCGTTTTAAAACTGTTTATTTTACCAATGTCAGGTTCCTTAAAAATATTCAGGAAGAAACTGCAACCAAGAGCAGACTTAAACATATTTTGGTTTTAATCAGTAGAATGCTGGCTATTACTTTTTTAGTGCTTGCATTTGCACAACCTTTTATTCCTTCTGAACAATCAGCCAATAAAGCAACAAAAAAAGCGGTTAGCATTTATATCGATAACAGTTTCAGCATGGAAGCTGTAAATAACGATGAGCAATTGTTGAATATCGCAAAACGCAAAGCAGAAGAAATTGTTAATGGATATACTATAGATGATCAATTCCAATTGCTTACTAACGATATGGAAGCAAAACACCAACGTTTAGTAAGTAAAGAGGAAATGTTACAAATGATTACACAAGTGCAACGTACACCTGAAGTGCGTTCGCTCAGCGAAATTGTGAAACGCCAGCGCGATATTTTAAACCGAGATAAAGCGCAATCTCAAAAAAACATTTATGCCATAAGCGATTTTCAGAAAAATGCAGCCGGATTTGAAAACGATACAACATTAAATATCAACCTGGTACATCTGAAAGGAAAAGACCAACGCAATTTGGCTGTCGATTCAGTTTGGTTTGCAGGACCTGTGCAAATTTTAAATCAACCTATTCAATTGTGTTATACCATTAGCAATTATGGAGAAGATGAAATTACCAATGCTCCGGTTACATTAAAATTAAATGAACAAATTAAATCCATAGCTGATATTACCATTCCTCCGAGCAGCAAAATAACGGATACCATGACTTTTACACTAAATGAAGCCGGCTGGTACAATGGTGAATTGGGCGTAAAAGATTATCCCGTTACATTTGATGATGTATTATATTTTACCTTTCAGCCTGTAAGTCAAATACCGGTTATTACGATAAATGGTAAAACTGAAAATACGTTTATTCAATCGCTGATTGGCAAAAACAACTTATTTGCACTCACCAATAATAATGTAGCACAAATTGATTTCAGCATCCTCGATAAATTTGACCTGATAATATTAAATGAAGTAAAATCAATTTCAGGCGGTTTAGCCGACGCACTCAATCAGCAACTGGAAAGGGGTTGTAATATTATTATTTTTCCTCCTGCCGACATGGATGTTGTCACAGTTAATAATTTCCTTCAGATGAACAGCGCCGGAACCTATGGCAATTATGTAAAATCAAAACGCACCGTTATTGCAATCAATACAAAAAATCCGGTGTTTACCGATGTGTTCGAGAAGGTGCCAAAAAATTTGTCATTGCCTTTTGCAACTGAAAGTTTTCAAATAAATGCCTTTTCACAAACCATTGAAGAAATGGTAATGGAATTTGGCGACCACCGACCAATGGTAGCCGGATATCCAGCAAAACAGGGCGTAATATATCTTTCAGCAGTACCACTAGTGCGTGAAATTACCGACTTGCCTGTTCAGGCTAGTTTGTTTGCACCTATGATGTATAAAATCGCCGTTAGCACACAAAAAAAGATGAGCTTATATGCCACAATTGGAGAAACCAAATGGATAGATTTACCGGGTATTAACCTCACTGGCGACGCAACATTAAAAGTAAAGAGTAACAATAATGAGTTTATACCTGAAATCCGCAAAGCGGGCAACCTTACAGCAGTAAACTTGAGTGATTATACCAATGTTTCCGGTATTTACACATTGTTGCAGCCGAGTGCTGTATCAGGTAATACCAATCAAACCTTAGCACTTAATTATAATCGAAGTGAGTCCGATTTGAGTTTTGAAACCGCATCATCACTGAAAGAACGCTACAATGCAGCCAACATAAACGTAATTGATGATATTAACCGTGATTTTGCAGGGGTGGTCACCCAAATGAATGAAGGCACACCGCTCTGGAAATTTTGTATTATATTTGTGCTGATATTCCTTGCGGCGGAGATCCTTTTAATCCGTTTTTTGCCGTAGTAAAAATCAACTATGCACTGCATCATTCAGGGAGTAAAGATTATAGACCCAACTTCACCTTATCATCTATCTGTTAAATCTATTCGTATTCATAATGGTGTAATCGCCGAAATTGCTGATGTTATAAACAATAACGATGCTCAGGTTTACGATTATTCCGGGAATTCAGTTTCACCGGGTTGGATTGACATGATGGCTGCATTTGGCGACCCGGGCCATGAATACAAAGAAACGATAACTACAGGTGTAGCGGCTGCAGCTGCTGGTGGATTTACTGCTGTAGGATTAATGCCAAATACTGAACCGGCTTTACATTCCAAATCAGAAATTGCGTATATCGTAAATAAATCGAAATCATCGATTGTGGCCATCCATCCTTATGGTGCCATAACACATAACCGGGAAGGAAAAGAACTGACCGAAATTTATGATATGCATCATGCAGGTGCGGTTGCATTTACCGATGCTGATGTTGCTATTCGTGATGCCGGTATCATGCTGAGGAGTTTACAATATGTAAAACCTTTCAAAGGAGTTATCATCAATATCCCTAACGACCATAAAATTGTTGGCAATGCGAATGTGAATGAAGGTGTTATGAGCGTGCAATTAGGCATGTATGGTATACCTGATGTATTGGAAGAATTAATGGTAATTCGCGATATTAAATTGGCTGAATACGCCGACTCACATGTGCATTTAGGTGTAATATCTTCAGCAAAATCGTTACCGCATATTCGCGAAGCAAAAAAACATGGAATAAAAGTAACTGCAGGTGTTGCAGCATATCAATTGTTTTTTGATGAATCGATGTTGTTTGATTACGACACAAGATTGAAAGTTAATCCGCCGTTGCGTTCTAAAGACGATGTTGCGGCTTTAATTGAAGGGCTTGCAGATGGCACTATTGATGTGATTTGCAGTTATCATTTACCGCATGAAAATGATGCAAAAGATGTTGAATTTGAATATGCTGCATTTGGTATGGAGAGTTTAGAAGCTTCATTTGCTGCAGCATGTAAAGCGATAGATGGCAAGTTAACGATAACGGAAATGGTAGAAAAAATGGCCATTAATCCTAGAAATATTTTGCAATTACCTATTCCATCTATTAAGGAAAACAATAAAGCAGAACTCACCATATTTAATGAAAATACGGCATGGGATTTTAATGAATCAGATATCCGTTCACGCTCACATAATACCGCGTTTATCGGAAAATCATTAAAAGGTAAACCATTGGCAATTGTAAATAATAATCAACTTAAACAACTATAAATTGGAAGCGTCAGCACCGGAATTAGAACAAAAAAATGGGTCGCGCAAGCCAATTGTAACCAGAAATGCGATTATCATATCATTGATATTAATCGGCATTTTATTGTCCGCACATTTTTTTGCTTTTGGGTATCAAAACGAACGTATTGCATTCGGTCAGTTTGTATTGGTTTTAGTTGCATTGATTGTAACACAACTGGAAGTCCGGGATAAATTGTATCAGGGTATTTTACCTTTCGACAAAGCTTTTGGAACCGCCATGATGGTAGTGTTAATGGTTACTGCCATATTTTCGGTTTTTACCGGGATATTTTATTTAACCATAGGTACTGATGTGTTAACAGAAATGCGCACCATAGCTGAAAATTCGCTTCGTGAGCAGGGCAAAACCGAGGAAGACATTGCTAGCAGAATGACGTTCACAAATCGTATTTTTACACCGGTTGGCATGTTTTTCATGTCGCTGATAGGTAATATGTTTTTCGGAACAATTGCCGCATTAATAGCATCGTTATTTACACAAAGAAGAGCATAAATGCAATTATCTGTAGTCATACCATTATTAAACGAAGAAGAAAGTCTGCCGGAATTAACACAGTGGATACACCGCGTTATGACCGATAATAATTTTTCTTATGAAGTCATTTTTGTGGATGATGGCAGTCGAGATAAATCATGGCAAATTATTGCCGATTTACATAAACAGTATCCTGCTGTTAAGGGATTAAAGTTCAGGAGAAATTATGGAAAATCTGCTGCATTAAACGAAGGGTTTTCGGTAGCACAAGGTGATGTTGTAATTACCATGGATGCCGACATGCAGGACAGCCCCGATGAAATTCCTGAATTGTATAAAATGATTGCTGTGGATGGGTTAGATTTAGTTAGTGGCTGGAAGAAAAGACGACACGACCCTATTTCTAAAACGATACCTTCTAAATTTTTTAACTGGACTACATCGCAAATTACCGGAATAAAACTGCACGATTTTAATTGCGGATTAAAAGCATATAAAAAAGATTTAGTAAAAAGTATTGAGGTGTATGGTGAAATGCATCGCTACATTCCTCAAATAGCTAAAACTGCCGGATTTTATAAAATAGGTGAAAAAGTAGTTGAACACCGCGCTCGTAAATATGGTCAATCCAAATTTGGATGGGAGCGATTTATGAAGGGATTTTTAGATTTAACCTCCATCATGTTTGTTTCCAAGTTTGGCAAAAAACCAATGCACCTTTTTGGAACCATGGGATTTTTATCTTTTTTTATAGGAGGTGTCATCACCATTTGGCTGATAATAGAAAAATTACTTAAAATGAATTCCGGTGAAAAATATCGCCAAGTAACTGATCAGCCTTTGTTTTATATTGCGTTAGTAGCAATTATTGTTGGGGTGCAATTATTTGTTGCCGGATTTTTAGGAGAATTAATTTCCCGGAATTCACCGGATAGAAATACCTACCAGGTAGATCAACAGATTGGGATATCATGAAAATAGTTTTGCTCGGAACAGTATGGCCATACAGGGGCGGTTTAGCATCCTTCAACGAGCGTTTGTTAAAAGAATTTCAAGACCAGGGGCACGAAGTATTGGCAATTACATTTACTGTTCAATACCCCGGTTTTTTATTTCCCGGAAAAACACAATATTCAACTTCTCCTGCACCGGAATATTTATCTATTCAACGCAAAGTAAATTCAATAAACCCGTTAAGTTGGTTTAAGGTTGGCCGCGAATTAAAAAAAATGGCCCCTGATATTATTATTATTAAATATTGGATGCCTTTTATGGCGCCTGCATTCGGGACAATTGCAAAAATTGCAAAAAAGAATAAGGTCACTAAAGTTGTGTGTATTGCAGATAATATTATCCCGCACGAACCTAAGTTTTACGATAAATCATTTACACGTTATTTTGTTAATCAGTGCGACAGGTTTGTAGTAATGAGTGCGAGCGTGCTTAAAGATTTATTGCAGTTCAACAGAACTAAATTACGTGCAACAAATCCTCATCCTTTGTTTGACAATTTCGGAACAAAATTACCCAAAGCTGATGCATGCAAATATTTGAAACTGGATGTTTCGAAAAATTATATATTGTTTTTTGGATTTATTCGCGACTATAAAGGGCTCGATTTAATGTTACAGGCAATGGCATTGATAAAAAGTGATGTAGAACTAATTATAGCCGGTGAATATTATACAGATGAAAAACCTTATCAGCAACTCATAACTTCAAATCAACTCCAGTCCCGTGTCCACCAGTTCAATCATTTTATTGCAGATGAGGAAGTGAAATACTTTTTTAGTGTGGCTGACATGGTGGTGCAACCCTATAAACATGCTACACAAAGTGGTGTAACACAAATTGCTTATCATTTTGAAGTGCCAATGGTAGTTACTAATGTTGGAGGTTTACCCGAAATGGTACCGCATAATCATGTTGGTTATGTTACTGAGCCTTCAGCTACTGATATTGCTAATGCTATCGATTTATTTTACACTGAAAATCGTGCAGCAGAATTTACCTCCAATCTTAAAGAAGAAAAAAAACGTTTTGGTTGGGATAGAATGGTGGAAACCATCTTGGCATTAGTTGCCC
This sequence comes from Chitinophagales bacterium, assembly GCA_035439505.1. Classification (GTDB taxonomy): domain Bacteria; phylum Bacteroidota; class Bacteroidia; order Chitinophagales; family BACL12; genus UBA7236. Next base: position 38,053 of record DAORKJ010000019.1, on the reverse strand, counting down.
GTTAATGTGTTTTTGATTTATTAAACATTCGGTGCATCAGAAAATACAAAGGTAACCCGCCTAAAAATATAATAAACCCATATAAGGAAGATTTCGGATCAGCCACTAAAGTGTTGTAAGTTACAAATAGGAGGGTTGCCATAAACACAAACGGTAGGATAGGATACCCCTTCATTTTGAAACCATCGTAATTAGCATTCGATTTTTTTCTTAAAATAAAAATGGCAGCGGCGGCGCTTGCCAGACTGATACTGTCGATAAACAAAACATAGTTGACAATATTTTCAAAATCGCCAAGCAAAAAAACAGACAATAACATTACAGCAATAAAAAAAGTTAACCCAAATTGTTGTACCTGTGTTTTTGGATTTACGGATAAAAATACCGGAGGTAAAATTTTATCTTCTGCCATAGCATAATATACCCGTGGATTGCTCATTACCGAAGTATTTAAAAAACCCAATACTGAGGTGAATAATACAATGGAAATAATAGTAGCACCTATTGGTCCGAAAATAATTTCTGCTAATGTGCTGGCAATTAATGGTGAAGTTTTCATGGTTTCGAACCCTATTACCTGCACATAAGTAAAATTGAGTAACAGGTATAAACAAATAACAATACCCATTCCTGCAAATATGGCTTTTGGAATATTTGTCCTGGCATTTTCAACGTCGGCCCCAAAATTTACGGTTTGCTGATATCCACCATAGGTGAAAAATATAGAAATTAATGCGACGCCAAATGCACTAATGAAATTAATATCGTTGCTGGTATTTAATATTGATTCACTTTCCGGCGCATGTTTACCGAAAATGGCAAAACAGAAAGCCGTTATCATCACAATTTTTAAAATGGATAAAAAGTTTTGTGTGCGGGCACCCATTTTTATGCCGGCAAAATTGATAGCAAATAAAAATAAAATTATTCCTATAGCAATAATTTTTTCAATGACAGCTGTTTGCGTTGAATTGGAAAATAACACAGGCGTAATATACTCCGCACCAATTATGGCAACTCCAGCACTACTCCCTGCGTTAATAATAACCTGACTCCAGTTTAACATAAATGCATAAGCAGGATGATAGGCATAAGAAAATATTTTATAATAACCGCCCGCAGCCGGTAAGCGTGAACCAATTTCTGCAAAAGTTAAAGCACCACAAATAGATACCAATCCTCCAAATATCCAGGCCGCATAAAATATCCATTCGCTTCCCGCTTTTTCGGCAACAACTGCAGGAGTTCTAAAAATACCTACACCTATTACCAGGCTCACCACTATCATGGTAAGGTCGTATTGTTTGAGTTTGGGTTGAATGGACATAGATGAATTTATAACTGTAATTTATTATTTATACACTTCTAATTTACTTATCGGCACTATCATATCTTTTGCAGGAAATCCACTTTGTCGAACAATAATATGGGTATTGTCACGGGTACCTAAAATCATTACCCAATACATTTTATCAAAATACATGATGGCTCCGGGACGAATATCGGCAAGTTGAGCCGGATATTTTTGAATAAATACTTCATCAAAATTGAAAGCATCGCTGCCATCGTATTTATTGTATTTGATAATTACATAATCAGTATGCTCTTTAACATCTTGTGTGAGCACACCCTTATAAGGTTCAAAGTCGCCAAATCGCTGAATAATCACCGAATCACCTTGTTTGAGTGTGTCGATATTAATCCAAGGTGCAGGGTAAATATTTTTTCCTGAAAGCCAAACAATTTTGCTCAATCTGCCTTCTCCAATACGAATTTTATAAGCATCTATTATAATACCTTGAATAGCACTAAATGAGCTGTGATATTTTTTATAATCATCCGCATTCACCCATTCTGTTAAATTCGACCTACCAACTTTTGTGCCTATTAAATAAGCGGTATCAGCTTTATCTAAAATTCTACCGTCGATATAAAATTCACCACTATCATTCACTACAGCAACCCTGTCGTAAATATTTTTATCAAAGTCCGGAGCATTGGGAGTTGCTTCCAATGTGGTTAATTGAATAATAGGATCGGTGTCCCGGGAATCATCGGTTTGTACATCGCAGGAACTGCAAAAAATATTAGTTATACATGCCAGAATAAAAATGTATCTCATACCAGTGTGTAAACAAATATACCATTTACTTACAAAATCATGGGCACAAAAAAAGGAGCCTCAACGAGACTCCTTTTTTGTATTTAGCTTTTTGTAATTGGTGATATTACATATGACTGATAATTTCATCACCAAACTCACTACATTTTAACATGGTAGCGCCTTCCATTAATCGGTGGAAGTCGTAAGTAACACGTTTAGCAGCAATTGATTTTTCTATCCCTTTAATAATAAGGTCATTTGCTTCCTGCCATCCTAAATATTCAAACATCATACAACCACTTAAAATAACTGAACCCGGATTTACTTTATCCTGATTAGCATATTTAGGCGCTGTACCGTGAGTTGCTTCAAATATTGCATGTCCGCTTACATAATTAATGTTAGCACCCGGAGCAATACCGATACCGCCAACCTGAGCAGCTAACGCATCGCTTAAATAATCGCCGTTGAGGTTTAATGTTGCAATAACATCAAATTCATCAGGACGAGTTAATACTTGTTGTAAAGTGATATCAGCAATAGAATCTTTAATTACGATACCTGCACCTGGTTTTCCTTCAGGAATAACACACCATGGACCGCCGTCAATTTCAACAGCACCAAAAAATTCTTTAGCAACCTGATAACCCCAGTCTCTGAAACCACCTTCAGTGAATTTCATGATATTACCTTTGTGTACAATATTTACACTTTTGCGATTATGTTTGATAGCATAATCAATAGCAGCATAAACTAAACGTTCAGTTCCTAAATAACTTACCGGTTTAATACCAATACCAACCATGGTATCAATATCGCGGAATGGCATACCAACGCTGGTTAAATCTTTTTGCCATGCATCTGCTTTTTCTTTAGAGCCAAAACGGATTTTATCAAAATCTTTTGGAGAATTTTCTTTCAGCCAGTTTAAAAATTTAGTAGCTAACTCGCCATTTCCCTGCCAATCGATACCTGCATATATATCTTCGGTATTTTCGCGGAAAATTACCATGTCTACCTTTTCAGGCGTTTTAACCGGAGATGGAACACCTTCGAAATAACGCACAGGGCGCAGACAAACATATAAATCTAAAATTTGACGTAAAGCCACATTTAATGAGCGAATACCGCCACCAACCGGAGTTGTTAACGGACCTTTGATACCAACTAAGTATTCACGGAAAGCATCTAACGTTTCATCCGGTAGCCAGCTACCTGTTGCATTAAATGACTTTTCACCTGCTAAAACCTCTTTCCACTCAATTTTGCGTTTTCCGCCATACGCTTTTTCAACCGCTGCATCAAAAACGCGAACCGAAGCCGCCCAAATATCAGCACCTGTGCCATCGCCTTCTATAAATGGTATAATAGGATTATCGGGAACATTCAGTTTCCCGTTTGCAATTGTAATTTTTTGACCACTCATTGTTATACTTTTTTAATTTGACCGCAAAGATACGATTCAGGTGGCAGTAGTCAATGAATTTTCATAATCATCCTTACACCGGGCGCTTTAACAAATCGTAAACAGGTTGAAAACGGATACTGTTATAACTTTTCCTTATTCTTACATCATGAACAAACAACCGGAACTAAAAAGGGCACTCGGCTTAACTACGGCAATTTTGTTGGTTATCAGCTCTATGATTGGTAGTGGGGTATTCAAAAAAATTGCTCCTATGAGTACTACCCTTATGGATAGCAATCTCATTTTATTGGCTTGGTTGCTGGCCGGTATAATATCTATGTTTGGTGTGTTCACCTATTCAGGCCTGGCATCATTAACCGAAGAAGGAGGTGGGCAGTTTGAATATTTCCGAATTATTTATGGCAGGTTCTTCGGCTTTTTATTTGGATGGACCTGTTTTACGGTAATTCAATCGGCATCAATTGCATCCATTGCGTATGTATTTTCCGAATCGGTAAATAATCTGGCTCCATTCGGTTCTCCTTTTGAATCATGGGCGAATGTCCATATCGGAAATTTTATTTTCCCATTTGCCAACTCGGGAGTTAAATTATTTGCCATTGCTACCATTATTGCATTAACAATAATTAATTATTTCGGCGTAAAAAAAGGTGGGGTAATTAACGATATTTTTTCGTGGGGAAAAATTGCAGGTATTCTTTTTCTCATATTTGCCGGATTCTTTTTATATCATACAAAAAGTGATATAACCACACAAAATGCGCAATTAATTCAAGCGCAGGATTTTAATTTAATTTCAGGGTTATTTACTGCCATGTTAGCCGCATTTTGGGCTTATGATGGTTGGGTGAATTTATCGTACATAGGAGGTGAAGTAAAAAATCCTAAGCGGAATATTCCAATTGCCATAATTGGGGGAACAGCTGTGGTAATGATTATTTATACTTTAGTAAATGTTGTGTATTTACGCGTGTTACCTGTTCAAACTTTTGTGGACATAGATGCAGCAAATAATAAAATTGCAGCAGCAGAAGTTGCACAAACTATTTTACCCGGAATAGGATATACTTTAATATCTGTTTTAATTATGTTGAGCACATTTGGCGCTACTAATGCCAGTTTAATGTCATCGCCACGAATTTATCATCAAATGGCAAAACAAAAATTATTTTTTAAAAGTTTTGGTGAAACACATCCTAAATATCATACCCCACATAAATCATTATTTTATCAAATGATTTGGAGCAGTGTGTTAGTGATGTCGGGCACTTTTGACCAACTGACCGATATGCTCATTTTTGCTTCATTTATTGCTTATGGCAGTGGTGCAGCTGGTTTATTATATATGAAAATGCGCGGAAAAAAAGTAATCAATGAAGTAGATGGTTCTGTTCAGCGGGTAAAAATTACTGCCAAAGTAATTGGTTATCCTGTTATTCCAATAATATTTTTACTTGTGGCAATTGGACTGGTAATTAATACGCTCATTACCATGCCTAATGAAAGTTTAACCGGATTGAGTTTTATCGCTATAGGTATTCCTATTTATTATATCGTAAAAAAACAAAATACCAATTCATAAATTTTATTGAATTAGAATTGGGATAAAATAAGAAAGGAGCCCCAAGCGGAGCTCCTATTCTTTAGATAATACTTCTCTTAACAGCCATTCAGAAGTATTAATCTGTCAGCACAACCAGAAATTTAGAGGATTTCCAGAACGCATCCGGATTATCAATAACTAATTCCTCAATTGTTTTGTCACCTTCAACTAAAGTATAAGAGTCAGTTGAGTGGGTTGTAATTACTTTAGCGCTTTTTGAGTTGATAGATAATTCTTTGAATTTGCGAATATCAACTTTAGTGAATGCGCTAGCATCAAAATTATTTACAAGTTCTTTATTTGCACCTATTCCAATAAATCCACCTTCTTTATCTACAACACCTAATTCTTTTAATTCTTTATAAGTGCCGGCAATATAATATGCAGTATTTAAGTCGTCAGTTTGTTTTGCAATAACTTCCGCTTGCTGCGTATTTTGCTCTTCAAGTTCTTGTTTTTGAACTGTGATGGTACTTAAATCGGTAGAAAGTGAAGCAATTTGATAATTAGCTTTTTCTAACTCAGTTTTAAGTGCTAATAAATCGGATTCTTTTTGCGCTAATTGTTCGTTTAACAAGGCGATTTTTTGATCTAATTCTTTAATTTTTAAAGCATTGCCTTTGTATTTGCGGTCGAGTTCGCTAACAAGGTTTTTGTTTTTCTGAATTAAATCATTCAAGGCATTGATGTTAGCAACAATATCTTGTTTTTGCTGCTCTTTTGATCGGCCTTCATTATTTAAATTGGCATCTATTAAACCTTCTGTTCTTTTGATTTCGATGAGGTTTGAGTCGATTTCATTCATCATACTCATATAGTCACCAATTTCATTTAGCGCAGCGTCCCAACCTGCTTTATACTCGGTACTTTTACCTTGTAAATCGGCATTTTGTTTTTCTAGATCGTCAATTTTTCCCTGGTTACATGCAAACAGTAATGGCGCGAAGCTGAACATTAAAAGATACTTTTTCATTTTTTTTAGATTTGTATATGTTTATTGAAAATAATGAGCCAAAAATCCGATTTTACTTGAAATCCTTTAAAATCAAGACTTTCGCATATTAACTCATAAAAGTAACTACTTATTTTATGAGGAAATACTCCTCAATATGTGGAAAATATTAAGGTGTGTTTTCTATTTCCTACACTGTATCTTTGTTTCTCAGTGAAAAATCCGAATTTAGATCCAACCGATGATTTTATGTCAAATTCCGAAAAGGAATTTGAAAAAGCAATGCGCCCGCAAGGCTTTTTTGAGTTTCAGGGTCAGGATAGAATAGTAGATAATTTAAAAGTATTTATTGCAGCCGCAAAACAACGTGGCGAAGCATTAGATCATGTGTTATTACACGGTCCTCCCGGTTTAGGTAAAACAACACTTTCATTTATTGTTGCCAATGAACTAGGGGTAAACATGAAAATCACCTCCGGTCCTGTATTAGAAAAACCTGGTGATTTAGCCGGATTATTAACCAGCCTCGAAGAGCGTGATGTATTATTTATAGATGAAATTCATCGGCTCAGCACTGTGGTAGAGGAATATCTCTATCAGGCAATGGAAGATTTTAAGATTGATATTATGATTGAAACCGGACCTAATGCCCGTTCCATTCAAATTAATCTGAACCCATTTACACTTGTCGGCGCAACTACTCGTTCCGGTATGCTGAGTGCTCCTTTAAGGTCTCGTTTTGGAATTACCTCTCGAATCGAATATTATGATGCCGCAACTTTGCAAAAAATAGTAGAACGTTCATCAGCTATATTAAATACTACCATCACCCAGGATGGCTCATTTGAAATTGCACGCCGCTCAAGGGGTACCCCACGTATTGCCAATAACCTCCTTCGCAGAATTAGAGATTTTGCTCAGGTAAAAGGTAAAGGTGTTATCGATGTGGAAATTGCCCGATACGGACTCACTGCTTTAAACGTAGATGAGCACGGGCTCGACGAAATGGACAATCGTATTCTAAGTGATATTATCGAAAAATTTTCAGGTGGACCGGTCGGCTTAACTACCATAGCTACAGCTGTAGGGGAAGATGCCGGGACAATTGAAGAGGTATATGAACCGTTTTTAATTCAGGAAGGTTACCTTAAACGCACCCCCAGAGGCAGGGAAGCAACTGATAAAGCATACAAACATTTAGGAAAATTGCCGCCGAGTAGTAATTATTCCTTATTTGATTGATGGTCATACCACCTTTTTATCAGAATTTTCGTCTTAACCTCAACAAGCAGGGCCTATTATTTAATATCTTTGCAAGTATTCCCATAAAACATAATAAATTGATATGAAATTCATGAAATTTTCAAAAATTCTCGCAGTAGGTTTGGCAATAGCCCTCCCTAATTTTTTGCAGGCCCAGGCTAATTGCGCTGCGCCAAATACCGGTTTAACACCGTTTGTCGATTTGCAAACCGGCACTTACATGGGTTATCAGGCCGGTATGTATCCGGGTGGAACCAACGAGTTAACCGGGCCCCACTTAAAAAGTGGTAAAACAATTGCAAAAGGTATCAAACCACTTGACGGTGATGGTAATGTGAATTTTGGCGATGGTGTAGTGCTGGTTGCCGGATTTGGTCCTTCAGTTCCTGGCCATATATATGGTAAGGTGGTAGAACATATACGTACACCTTCTGAAAAGTATGACTTGAACCCTTGTCTAGATGCTATCAATCTTTGTGTTGGTGGTAAAGATATCGGGTATGCAACCGATGACTCAACTACAGTTGATTATTGGGAATTATTGGTTCAAAAAGTTTATGACGTAGGATATACTCCAGAGCAAGTGCAAATTGGTTGGATGTATTTTAATGCAAAAGGATTAACAGTACCTCCTGTATTTCCTGATAAAGCATTAGAAACTATGGAGCTTGACATTCAATTTATTAATAAAGCAAAAGAATATTTTCCTAATTTGAAAATCGTGTATTGGAGTGCTCGCCATTTTGGTGGTTATGCTGATACTGATATTGTTGAATATTATTCATTAGCTGAACCAACTTCTTACCAAAACAACTGGACAGTGAAATGGTTGGTTGAATCACAAATAAATATGACCGACCCACGATTACAATATAAAGGTGCAAATCCAAAATCACCTTATATTTTATGGGGACCAAATTTTTGGTGTGATGGCGATATCAGAAGATTTTGGGATGATAAAAAATATGTGTGCGAATTATCGTTTGATGCAGATGACGGTTATCACTTAAGTGATCAGCAAGATAGTAAAGATGCATTAGATATTTTAGACGTAATGTATTACGGAGAAGTGGGTAAACAATTTACAAAAAATAGCCCGACATGGGAAAGTTGTATTCCTTGGTTAGACACACTGGCAGGAGGTTTGCGTGTTAAACCTGAGGTATATGGTGATTTCAAAATTTCACCAAATCCGGGCCACGATGAATTTTATATTAGTCTGCCAACCGAGAGTGTTCCAGCTTATATTACAATATATAATGAATTAGGTATTGTTGTAGATGAATTTTTACACGAAGAAAATTTCTCTACAGAAGTATTAATAGATATGAGCGGAAAACCAACAGGAATGTATTTTGCTAAAGTGATGATGGAAAATAAAATCACTACTTTGCGATTTATCAGACATTAATTAATCACCAAATAATTTAAAAGCGTTGAATTGACTTTCAGCGCTTTTTTTTTGCCTGTTAAAAATAATAAGTGGCTCTTGCAGTTACTAATCTATTGATTAAACCAACCACATTAATATTGGCTGGAGGACCAACTTTAGTAATTGACCCCTGATATCTTAAATTAACACCAATATGTTTTTTTTCGCCAACTAAAAACGTTCCGCCAACGATATAACTTAATTCATCATTTTCAAAAACTCCATCAATATTTTGTTCAATCCCATTTATTTTTTCCCGCGAGTTAACCAGTCGGCCATAAGAAAGTCCTGCCTGAAATATTAATCGATTTTTATCGTTGTAATTTGCCATAACTGGCACTTCTGCATAATCCATTACTAAAAGTAATGTATTCAAATTGTTGGGGTCGGGTTTTGAACGCGCCCCTTTTTGAGAATATAATAACTCCATACTTGCGCTCCAGTTCGGATTAAAGTTGATATGGATAATTGGCCCAGCATTTATCCCTATTTTGTTAAACCCGGCATAATTATCACCATCAACCTGCGAGAAATTGGCTCCCAATGAAAAACCACCGTCAAATAAGTGATACTCATTATCATCCGGATCACCGGCATTAATCTGCGCCGAAAGCCCTAAATTCAATGAAAAAAGCGTTATTACAATAATTATCCTCATTTTATGTGCATTACTTGTTTTTTATTCACAAACCCCTACGCCTAACTTTGGCACTACATATTGCAAATAACGTAAAAATAAATGTTTAAATATACCACCACCACTTTAAAAAAGATAGAGGATTTGCTCAAAGAATCCGGCTACATCGTGCGCTATGAAAGAGGAAACTTCGTTGCAGGCTATTGTATTTTGGAGAGCAAAAAGGTAATAGTTATTAATCGTTATTACGAAACAGAGGCCAGAATCAACAACTTGATTGAAATTATGGGCAAAATTGGCGTCTCTGAAGTGGAACTAAGCGAAACATCACGCGATTTTTATAACGAAATTCAGCTGCAAACAGTAAAGGTTTGATAATCAGGGTATTAGGTTCCGGAACGTCAGGTGGTATTCCCATGATTGGGTGCACTTGTAAAGTGTGTTCCAGCAACGACCCTCGCGATCAACGTTTGCGATCTTCTATTTTAATTCAGGTTTCAGGATGTAATTATGCCATTGATGCAGGGCCCGACTTCCGCCAGCAAATGCTTAGGGAGCAAATCAGCCAACTCGACGCTATCATTTTTACCCACCCGCATCGCGACCATACTGCAGGGCTCGACGACGTTCGCGCATTTAACTTTTTCCAAAAAAAACCAATGGATTTATACCTGACCGAAGCGGTTGAAGCTTCAATCAGGAAAGAATATCACTATGTTTTTGACGGCGGCTGGTATCCCGGTTTGCCGGAGCTAAGGTTTTTCAACATCACTAACCGCCCTTTTTATATCGGCGAAACCAAATTTCTACCTGTAGAAGTAATGCATCATAAAATGACTGTATTTGGCTATCGCGTCCAAAATTTTTGTTACATCACCGACGCTAATTACATAGCAGAGATAGAAAAAGCAAAACTCACAAATATTAAAGTGTTGATAATCAATGCATTGAGAAAAGAATCGCATTTGTCACACTTTAATTTAGCCGAAGCACTCGCTTTAATAAATGAAGTTAAACCTGAAATGGCCTATCTCACGCATATCTCACATCAAATGGGTTTACATGCTGAAGTGTCTAAAGAACTACCTTCCAATGTGCAGTTGGCTTATGACGGGTTAAAAATTGAACTCTGACAACTATTTTTGGCCTTTTCCCCAAACGATTTAACCGTTGTTTATAAGTCGCAACAGGGCTTTTTATGACTTGTGGATGACCAACCAAACAATTATCTTTACCTTCTGTTATATCAGGCAAACAACCACTAACTGTTAGATTATAACATATTTATTAATCATCAAACCGTCACATCAATTATGAAAAAAGTGCTTACACTCCTCACGGCAGTTTTATGCTTAACCGTGTCCAATGCACAGCAGGTTCATCAAAAAGACCCTTACTTAAAAACGTTTATCCAGAACTCAAAACGTTTGCCGGATCCACAATTACAAGCTCAGTTGCGAGATGCGCAAGCTTGGGAATCATTCCGCGAAACTAATGGAAGATGGTGGGTAGAATTTAAAGAAGAAACAGGTACGCCACACCGTGCATTTGGAGCTCCAATTGCTACATCCGGCGTAACCGCTCCAGAGCGCGCTTTAAATTTTATTGCTAATAATTTGCAGGCTTATGAAATTAATACTGCTGATTTACGATTAATTCAAAATCATACTTCTGCGAAATATCATTATGTAACTTTTATTCAGCAATATAATGGTTTAGATATCCTTTGGAGCGAAGCAACTGTGCGATTAAATATGAACAATCAGGTTTGTATGTTTGGTATGGATATTTATAATAATATTGAAATAAATACTACACCAGCAATCAATGCTGAAGGCATTAAATCATATGCCGCTGCCGATTTTGGTATCGTAGTAAATAGTGTTGATGTTGTAGCTATTCCTAAAATTTTACCTATTCCCGGTCCTGATGGATTAGAATATAAATTAGTTTACGAAACAACTGTAAATACGTCTAATGCAAATGGTATTCCAGGTAAATACTACAGCTTAGTGGATGCTAACAATGGTAAAGTTTATTACCGCAGCAATCGCGTTCACGAATGCGGTGAATATTTAATGGGGGCTGATTTACAAGCCAATAGCAGCATTAATGATAACCCTTTAATTCCAACAGTAAACCGTGGATTACCCTATTTGAGATTAGAAATTGATGGTGACTTTTATTATACAGATGAAAATGGCCACATTGCATTTAATTTTATTACAACTCCTACTCCTGCAACAGTTGAATTACGCGGCTTGTATGCACGTGTAAGTCAGGGATTAGGTGATGCAAATATTGAAAGTATTGATATAACTATTTTCCCTGGTGAAAACACCATTGAATTTGACGACTTGTCAGGGGCAGTTAATTCTGAAGTTTCTGCATATTACTGGCAAAATATCGTGCACGACCATTTAAAATCATATTTCCCCGATTTTACAGATTTGGATTTTGATCAACTAATCAGAGTTGAAAGAAATGATGGTTCATGTAATGCATTTTATGATGGTTCAAGCACCAACTTTTATGAAGCCGGCGGTGGTTGTCCTGCAACAGGTTTATTTAACGATGTGGTAATGCACGAATATGGTCATGGTGTTAACTATGATTTATATGCTGATTTAGGTGACCCGGGTGGGATGAATAACGGTGCTATGCAAGAAGGTTATGCTGACTTGTGGGGAATAACCGTAACTGATAATCCAATTATGGGACAAGGATTTTTAGGTGGAGCAGGTACTAACGTAAGAAGATATGATGTTGAACCTAAAGTGTACCCGCAAGATTTAGTTGGTGAAGTACATGCCGATGGTGAAATTATTGCCGGCGCTTGGTGGGATGTAAATGAAAATTTTGGTTTTGATTTAGTTTCCATGACTGACTTATGGATGGAAACACATAATGCCACAGTTGATGGTGCAGCTGGTAACGAAGGCGAAATATTTCGTGATGTATTATTAGAAGCATTAATGGCTGATGATGACAATGGTAATTTAGATGACGGAACGCCAAATGACGATGCCATTACAGAAGCATTTTGTGAACATGGCATTACTTTAATTGGTAATATTAGTCTTGATCACGAAGAGTTTGAAGCTCCAGTTGCCGAATTAACTCCGGTTGCAATAGAAACAACTTTAGATGTTGACTACCCTGAATTTATTGGTGGTGCCAATATTTATTGGAGAACCACTCCAGGTGCTGCTTATACTATTACCGAAATGACTGATTTAGGTGGTGCAACTTATGAAGCAAGTCTTCCTGCTCAACCTATCGGAACAATTATCGAATATTATTTTAAAGTTGATGATACTAATGGATGTGGTGGTGTAACATTACCTAAAAAAGCTGACCAGGCTGTAGAACCGAATTTACCATACTTCGTATTAGTTGGTTTTAATTTAATCGAATATGAAGATTTTGATAACGAGTTTGGCAGTTGGGAAGTTGACCCATTTGATTCAGATGAAGCTACTACCGGTGTATGGGATGTAAATACACCAATTGCATCAACTGATGATTTTGGTAATACAATTCAAACCGGCACTGACCATACTGAAGGTCCGGGTAATTTATGTGCATTTACTGCAAATGCCGGCGGTGGTGATGCTATCGGAACACAGGATGTTGATGGTGGTGAAACTACGTTAAGAAGTCCATTCTTTGATTTAACAGCTTACGAAGACCCTGTTTTTAGTTATTACAGACATTATTCAAATGCATCACCTACTAGTGCAAACCCTGGTAATGATGTATGGGAAGTTTATATAACTGATAATGGTACCGACTGGATTAAAGTTGAGCGTACACATACTGAAGACAATACATGGAGAAGAAATGTTGTTCGCGTATTAGATTATGTAGATAATACTGAAGATGTTGCATTTATTTTTATTGCAGAAGATAGCCTCCGTGCCGATGATGCATCCGGTTTTAATGGTGGTAGCATAGTTGAAGCTGCAGTAGATGATTTATTCTTATATGATGTAGGCGAACCGGTTATTCAATCAGTAAATGAATCAGATATTATTGCAGGTGTTTTCCCTAACCCGGCAAATGAACTCGTAAATGTTTATTTTGGAAATATTACCGGTGATGTAAATTTAGTATTAACTAATACTATCGGTGAAACTGTTTTAACTGATAAATTTAATGTTACTAATGGAAGTCAGTACACTATTGCTACAACAAAATTGGCGCAAGGTGTTTATACACTTACTATTTCTAATGATGGAACAGTAGCGAATAAACAAATAATTATTCAGCATTAATTCAAACAATTAATGCAACTAAAAAGGCGAATGGAAGTAATTCTATTCGCCTTTTTTTATGATAATGAAATAAATTATTTCACCAAAGTAATACTAGTTTGTAATTGTAATGGATCACCCTTAAAAGAAGTTGCACTTATTATCACCACATAAGCGCCTAATTCACCCTCTTTGCCATTAATAAAACCATTCCATCCATTATCAATATTGGATGAAACAAAAACTTGTTCACCCCATCTGTCATAAATACTATACTCATTTAAATTACAAGCCAATAAAATAGGTTTATAAACATCATTAAAGCCATCGCCATTTGGAGAAAATGCATTTGGTGAATGAATACCCGGTTCAACAATTACCACAACTG
>DAORKJ010000019.1:21452-23889 GCA_035439505.1 Chitinophagales bacterium | reverse complement strand
GTGTCTTTACATCCATGAATATCGGTACCTACAACTAAATAAATTACATCTGTTAATGGATCAACTCATAATGCAGATAAAAAAAAATGCATAATTAAATGGAGCCCATTCAATTATGCATTTTATAAGTTAATTAATTATTTTTTATCGCAATAATGCTATGGTTCCTGTTTTCATTACTTCATCACCAAATTGGTTAACGCCTTTTATAACAACAAGGTATGTTCCAACTTCCTGCTCAATACCATTCATACTACCATCCCAACCTTTAGTAGGGTCAACTGAAAAATAAAGTAATTTTCCCCAGCGGTTATAAACATAAAAATCAGTTATTTCCCCTAATCCAACAAAAGACGGTTTAAATACATCATTTAATCCATCACCGTTAGGTGTAAATGCATTTGGAGTAGCAATGTCAGAATCCTCTACAACATAAACAATTACGGTATCTGTGCCAACGCAACCATTTAAATCAGTTCCGGTTACTACATACATCGTTGTATCTTCCGGAAATGCCGTAGGATTTGAAACGTTAGGATCTGAAAGTGATTCAATCGGCGTCCAAGTATAAGTGGAAGCGCCTGTAGCATTTAATTCAGTAAATCCGCCCAATACCATTATTTGATCTTGTCCGGCATCAATTATTGGCAATGGGTTTAAAGTTGCAACAACATTATCGGTATCAGAACAACCTAAAGTGCTATATGCAATCATCTGATAATACATAGTAGTAGCAGGATCAATTACTGTAGGGTCCTCAAGTGTTGGGTCGTCAAGATAAACCGGTGGCATCCAACTATACGTAACTCCACCTGAGCCATCCAATTGGACGCTGTTTCCGACACAGACTTCCACGTCTGCCCCTGCGTCAGCAACTGGTGTTGCTTCTATATATACATTAATACCAACCGAATCGGATAAACAACCTACACCTCCAACATTATACACCGTATATGTGCCAGGAATTGAAGCATCTAAATCAATAGTTCCGGTAACTTCGTCTATTACCATTCCGGCAGGATATGCATGAAATTCTCCGGCGGCAGCACCAGGTAAAATTACTGGTGTTGGATCTGGTTCATACTGGCAAAAAACAGTGTCATCACCTGTTAATCCAAACTCGAAACCTAAAGCACCTGCAGCGGCACCGCTAGATAAATAAACCAAAATATTATAGCGAACATTCACTACATCCGGATCCGGATCTGACCAACATGTTACAGTTGATCCACCAATAATCACTTTTCCTGAACCCCATAACACTTCAGCAACAACTGCCTCACCGGAAGCATCATCTTCAATTAATGGAACTGAAGCTCCGCCAAAAACTGTAGCGTGTCCGTAATAGGTTCCGCTGTAGGCTAATCCTGTTGGGCTAAAAGGTCCGTTAAAAATAGGATGTGTAGGTTCAACTACGGTTGCTGTCCATGAATAGGAAGGATAATTTATGGTTACACCACCAAATCCAAGTGCAATATCTCCGCCTTCATTCGGTGCAGCTTCAATGTATAAGTTTCCACCATTAAAAACCCAATCATTGATTTCTGTCATATTTGCCGTAATGAAATTTTTCATCGCAATTGCATGGTTATCCCCACCTTCCATAAAAACAAAGGCTGAGGTAGGACCAAAAGCATCCGCTACGTCAACAGTGCTATAATAATCTGAATTCCAAGTAAACTCCGGCGGACAGTTGAATATCTGGTCCATTTCAGAAATATTGGTATTTGGTATCGGTGCCCAGCCACCACCCCAAGGTTCACCGCCTGCTTTCCGTATATACCACACTTCTGATTGTGCGAATACAGTGGCGCTAAACGAGCATAAAATCAGAAAAAAACTGGCTGAGAGGAGTGCTTTTTTCATAAATTACATTGTGGGTTTTGATAGTTTAATTAAAATCTGAATAAAAATAGTTGATTTGTCTAAAACAACCAAATTTAGAGAAAGGTTTATAGGTTAAAATAACAGAATTTGACAACTTGATGTGTTAACATTGGGTTTTAAAACCTAAAATTCAACATAAAGACACCTGAATTAAAGTCTTTTGGACAAAATTTGGTCAAGCACTATAACCCATGTTGAGTCAATGAAAACCGCCTATTTGGATGCTCATTTGATTAAAAATTAGGTGCATAATTGCCGAAAGTTGACTGGGCAGATTATTACAATTTCTCATATAAGAAATAACAGCAAAAAATTAATATACTTGCCCGTAATGATTGTAAACAAAAAAAGGCTGTATGATTGCTCATACAGCCTTTTAAAGAATCATTATTTTTTATAAATACGCAGCTATAATCAAGCTGACAATACTCATTAATTTAATCAATATGTTCATACTTGGACCTGAGGTATCTTTAAATGGATCACCTACAGTATCGCCTGTAACGGATGCCTTGTGGGCGTCAGAGCCTTTGTAATGGGTTGTTCCGTC
>DAORKJ010000019.1:0-21352 GCA_035439505.1 Chitinophagales bacterium | reverse complement strand
ATGCCCGGTATTTCGCGGAACTGGCGACGCACCTCTTCTACCATACTTTTTGCTGCATTTCCAACTGCCTTAATGGCCATTGATGAAAACAAAAACGGTATCATTCCTCCAACAAATAAACCTGCTAATACAGGTGCTTTGGAGATATCGATGGTTGTTAAACCTGCAGTCCCCATAAATGCTGCAAATAAAGCCAATGAGGTTAAAGCTGCTGAAGCAATGGCAAATCCTTTACCGGTTGCTGCCGTTGTATTTCCTACTGCATCTAAAATATCAGTTCTTTCACGAACTTCTTTAGGTAATGCACTCATTTCGGCTATACCACCTGCATTATCTGCAATTGGTCCGAAAGCGTCAATCGCAAGCTGCATGGCTGTTGTAGCCATCATACCGGCAGCAGCTATTGCTACACCGTAAATACCTGCAAATGCGTAGGACATTACAATTCCAATTGCCAAAACAATAATAGGCAACATGGTAGATTGCATGCCGATATATATACCACCAATAATATTAGTTGCGTGACCGGTACTACTTTGTTCAATAATAGCAGTTACCGGACGTTTGCCCATACTGGTGTAAAATTCTGTGAAATAACTAATTAAAGCCCCTACAACTAAACCTGTTATAATAGCTGCATACACACCATTTAAGGTGATGATTTCTCCCGTTTTAATCATGGTCATTTGTTCAGGGAGAATCCATTTTGCAAGAAAATACGCACCAACTGCAGTAATGGCGATTGAAAGCCAGTTACCCAAATTTAATGCGCCCTGAACACTGCCACCTTCTTTAATGCGAACAAACCAGGTACCAACTATACTCGCTAATAAGCCAAATCCGGCAACCATCATAGGAAATACCATAGGTGCCATTCCTCCCATTGCGTCATCCGATAAAACTTCACGGCCTAATACCATGGTAGCTAATACGGTAGCAACATAACTACCAAATAAATCGGCTCCCATACCTGCAACATCACCAACATTATCACCAACATTATCGGCAATAGTGGCCGGATTACGCGGGTCATCCTCCGGAATTCCTGCTTCTACTTTACCAACTAAATCGGCTCCAACATCTGCTGCTTTGGTATAAATACCACCACCTACGCGGGCAAAAAGTGCAATACTTTCCGCACCTAATGAAAATCCGGTTAATACTTCAAGTGCAACTTCCATTTGCGGACCGTTAACATCGCCGCCATTCACAAACATGTAGTAAAACAAAATGAATAATGACCCAAGGCCAAATACCGCTAATCCGGCAACACCTAATCCCATTACACTTCCTCCTGCAAACGATACATTTAACGCTTTGCTCAAACTTGTTCTTGCAGCTTCAGTAGTACGCACATTGGCTTTAGTAGCGATTTTCATACCAATATAACCGGCTAAACCTGAAAATACAGAGCCAATAATAAATGCTAACGCAACCATCGGATCTGAACGTTCAGATGTGCTGGCTAACCAGGCAAGTAATCCTGCCGTAATACCAACATATATTAATAAAACTCGATATTCGGCTTTCAAAAAAGCCATAGCACCGTCAGCAATGTTTTTTGCTATGCCTTGCATTTTTTCATTTCCTGCATCGCGCTTATTTACCCATAATGCGATGTAAACCATGTACGCCAGACCAACTAGACCAAGGGCGGGAATTAAATAAAGAATTGTACTCATAAATTTTACTAAGCTGCTTAAAAAGAGGGTGCAAAGTTACCTTTCGGGCACGTGAAAATGAAATATGAGTTACATTTCTTTGTTGATTTTCTTACGTTTTTGAATCAAATTTTTGGTTTTGTAGCATTTTATATGTTTTGTTGAACTATTATGCTATCAAAACTCCACTTTTTCGCTGATTCAATGCACATTATGGTTTTTTAACAAGCTCCAATTTTGCTGACGGATAAAAATTTGTATTTTGCGCTCCAATTAAACAATCACATTTTATGGCACAACAAAAAGAAGCATGGGGTTCAAGGGTCGGGCTAATTCTGGCGATGGCAGGTAATGCCGTTGGCTTGGGTAACTTCCTTCGATTTCCTGTACAGGCAATCCAAAACGGTGGTGGGGCATTCATAATCCCTTATATCGTATGTTTCCTGTTGATGGGTATTCCTTTATTATGGGTCGAGTGGGCATCAGGACGTTTCGGTGGGACAAGAGGACATCACTCCACACCATTTATTCTTGATAGCATGGACAAACGGAAGTTCTGGAAGTATATCGGTGTTTTCGGTATTTTCACAAACCTGGCAGTTGCTGCATATTATTGTTACTTAGAATCATGGACATTGTCATGGGTTTGGCATACAGTTACACGCTCTTTTGCTGGACAAAGTCAGGAGGAAGTAGCAGGATTTTTCGGTAATTATGTTGGATTAAATTCAGTTGAGCCAATTATTTTTTGGATAATTTGTTTGGTGTTAAATACTTGGATTTTATCTAAAGGTTTAAGTGGTGGTGTCGAAAAAGTAGCTAAAATTGGGATGCCGTTGCTGATACTTTTTGGTGTTTTCCTGGCAGTTATGGCCGTTAGTCTGAATGCTGGTGAACATGGTGCCATTAATGGAGGTAGCGTAGGTTTAAACTTCCTGTGGACCCCCGACTTTTCTACTATTTGGAGCCCTAAAGTCTGGCTAGCCGCAGCGGGGCAGATATTTTTCACCCTTTCTGTCGGTATGGGCTCTATTCAGTGTTATGCTTCTTACGTGCGCAAAAAAGATGATATTGCCCTCAACGCAATGAGCGCAGGTTGGATGAATGAATTTGTAGAAGTTGTACTTGGTGCTGCGATTATTATTCCAATTTCTGTTGGATATTTAGGTGTAGATAAAGTGATTGAAATGACTAAATCAGGTGGTTTAGGATTAGGTTTCAGAACACTGCCATTTTTGTTTGAACAATGGGGAACAGTATTAGCCATTATATGTGGTGTTTTCTGGTTCGGATTATTATTTTTTGCAGGTATCACCTCATCATTGGCAATGGGAACACCATGGATGGGCTTTATGACCGACGAATTCGGATGGTCACGCCAAAAAGGTGCATGGAGTTTTGGTGCAATTGTTTTAATTCTCGGATTACCTACCGTATTGTTTTTTAATCAGGGGGTTTTTGATGAATATGATTATTGGGCAGGCACTGTTTCGCTCGTGGTATTTGCCCTTGCTGAAATAATTTTATTTGCCTGGGTGTTCGGAATGAAACGAGGTATGCAGGAAATAAATTCCGGTGGTGATATTCAGGTGCCTAAAATTTTCGGATTTGTAATCAAATGGATAACGCCAATTTTATTATTAGGTGTTTTCCTTGGGGCATTAATTACACCTGCCGGAAACGATTGGGCAGGAGCTTTACAAAATGGCTGGGTGCTCGATAATGGTTCAATTATCAAACAGATAACTAATTCCGGATTAAAGGAACAAATTGCTGCAGCACAAACAGCAGGCGACCAGGCATTGGTTGATACTTTAACTGAAAAGAAATTATATATTAATGCAGCCAGATTACTATTACTTGCCGTATTTAGCGGCGTAGCATATTTGGTTTATATTGCATATCGTAAACGCATAAAAGAAGGGAGGTTTATATGAGTTCTATCGCATTAACAATGATGATTAGTACTGTTTCTATTGTAGCAGTAATTACAGGATATTTTTTCTGGAAAGTATTAAAAACACCACCAAGAGAAGAACCGGATTCCTTTTCGGAAAATGATGATGAAAAAAGATGATTATTATCATCTGAACATACTACAGGAGATAGTCAATTGATTATCTCCTTTTTGTTTATTTTTAGGCATGCAAAGGAAAAAGAAGTGGCGTGGATATTTTACTTTCTCAAGGAGAGAGCGAAATGTGGGAATTTATTTAATGGTGATGATTGTATTTA
Organism: Chitinophagales bacterium; assembly: GCA_035439505.1. Taxonomy (GTDB): domain Bacteria; phylum Bacteroidota; class Bacteroidia; order Chitinophagales; family BACL12; genus UBA7236. The sequence continues at coordinate 17,456 of DAORKJ010000019.1, read as the reverse complement.
TCACGATAGCACCATTCCTGCTTGGTTTTGTGCAGCCGAAACCGGTATCAATAAGTAAAGAAATAATTGCCAATTTGGATTATCATTTTGTTGAAGTGGAAGAAAAAAAATCCGCCAATTATTCGCCTTTTCAATACGCACCCAAAAATAATTCGAATAGTAATTTTGTTGATGACAAAAAAAGTCAAATTACTCCAACTGAATTATCATTATTTTACTTTAATCCCAATCAAATTACTAAACAACAATGGATGCAATTAGGCATAACTCCTTATGTTGCCGAACGATTGGTAAATTATGTTGCTAAAGGTGGAAAATATAAAAACAAAACTGATTTACTAAAAACCTACGGATTTACACAGAGTGATTTAGACAGATTAAGTAATTATATTTTATTAGATTCTGTAATTACACCTATTGAAAATAAACCGGTAGAAAAAATTGTTACCATAAACCCAATTCCTACTAGTTTAAATACAGCCGGTAAAGAGGATTTAATGGTGTTAGGATTTTCTGCAGATAATGCAACGCGCATTATAAAATTTCGCGAAGGTGCTGGTGGAATTTATCATGCTGACCAATTAACGACAGTTTTTGGAATTGACGCCGCAGTGCTGGAAGCAGCAAAACCATTTTTGTTGGCAGATGTTAGCGAGATTACTAAAATAAATATAAATACAGCAACATTTGAACAACTTGCCAATCATGTGTATATTTCAGATGAATTAGCGCAAGCGATCGTAAATTATAGAAATACAACCGGCAAATTTTACACATTAACTGAATTGAGAAAAGTAAATGGTATGTATGCGAATCTTTTCGAAAAATTGAAACCTTATTTAAGCATATGAATATTGAACAAAAAATAAAAAAAGCTATCAGAGATGTAGCTGATTTTCCAAAAGAAGGAGTAGTATTTAAAGATATTACACCATTATTATCTGACCCGGTTTTATCTAATGATATTGCTGAAGCGTTAATGGAAAGAATTAAACCATTAAACTTAGATGCAATAGTTGCCATCGAAAGCAGAGGATTTTTGTATGGATTTTTATTGGCAAATAAATTAAATATTCCATTCATACCGGTACGCAAAAAAGGGAAATTACCCGGAGATACGTTAGAATATACTTACGACTTAGAATATGGCTCAGCCACAGTTGAGATTCATACTAAGGATATTGAGCCGGGATGGAATGTGTTAATTCATGACGATTTATTAGCTACAGGAGGTACCGCTCAAGCCGCAGCCGAATTGTTGAAAATGCAGGGTGCACATGTTGCAGGATTTGCGTTTGTGGTAGAACTCACATTTTTAAATGGTGTTAAAAAAATAAAACCTTATTGCGACAATATTGTTTCATTGGCTACATATTGATACTTTTGCAGTCCTGAAGATAAAAATATGACTGTAGCTACTTCTGAACATTTGTCAATAATTACCGAGTCTGCCCGCGATTTCGCAGAAAAATTTATTCGCCCCGATATGATGGAATGGGACGAAACTCAGCATTTCCCGCTCCATGTATTTCATAAAGCCGGCGAATTGGGTTTAATGGGTGTACTCGTTCCTCATGAATATGGTGGTGCAGGTTTAGGATATATCGAATATGTAAATATCATAGTTGAAATAGCCTCTGTTTGTAGTTCAATAGGTTTGTCTGTAGCAGCACATAATTCATTATGTACTGGTCATATTTTACAATTTGGCTCAGAAGAACAAAAACACAAATATTTACCAAAATTAGCTTCCGCAACCTGGATAGGTGCTTGGGGTTTAACCGAACCTAACACAGGTAGCGACGCCGGTAATATGCAAACCACTGCAGTTCGCGACGGCGATGATTGGGTTTTAAATGGCACAAAATGCTGGATTACACATGGCAAATCGAGCGATGTAATGGTAGTGATTGCCAGAACAGGCGAACCGCGCACTTCAAGTAATTGCACAGCATTTATCGTAGAACGCGGCACTCCTGGTTTTAGCGCAGGTAAAAAAGAAAATAAATTAGGCATGCGGGCCAGCGAAACCACAGAAGTAATTTTTGATAATTGCCGCATTTCTGATGCACAACGTATGGGAGAAGTTGGCGACGGCTTTAAACAAGCTATGAAAGTGCTCGATGGTGGTCGTATTTCTATTGCCGCATTGAGTTTAGGTATAGCAAAAGGCGCTTATAAAGCAGCAATTAAATATGCTAAAGAACGTCAGCAGTTCGACCAGCCTATTGCCAATTTCCAAGGTATTTCATTCAAATTAGCTGATATGGCCACCCGTATCGAAGCAGCCGAATTACTTACAATTAAGGCAGCCGACATGAAAAACCGAGGCCAAAAGGTGACCGAAATATCAGCAATGGCGAAATATTACGCTTCCGAAATCTGTGTGAGTGTATCCAATGATGCGGTTCAAGTTTTTGGCGGATATGGCTATACCAAAGACTTCCCTGTAGAAAAATTTTACCGTGATTCTAAACTTTGTACCATAGGAGAAGGCACTTCTGAGATACAAAAACTCGTTATTGCCCGCGAAATTCTTAAGTAACCAACAGAATTTTTTTCCGTATTAGGTATTTTAAATAACAAACCCTATTTTTGCAGTCCCAAAATAAAAATTAATGTTAATCATCGACGCAAGAGAAGCTGAATCAATTGACAAAGCACTCAAAAATTACAAAAAGAAATTTGAGAAAGCTGGTATCGTAAAAGAATTACGTAGAAGACAATCTTTTTCTAAGCCATCAATTGATCGCAGACAAGAAATTATCAAGGCTCGTTACAAACAGTCATTTGTAACTGAGGCTAACAAAGGCTAATACATTAATTATTTAGTGTAAGGGCTGGTTTGCTAACGTTTCAAATTCGTTTATGTTTTTGGAAGGCTTTTACACATACCTACAGTTCGAGAAACGGTATAGCAAAAATACCCTCGAAGCCTATAGCAAAGATATTTCCCAATTTCAGGATTTTTTGATTCAGGAATACCAGTCCGACGACCCGGAGTTGCTCAGTGTAAACCATCGTCAGGTAAGGGCTTGGGTTATTTATTTGATGAATAATAACGTCACTCCCAAAAGCGTAAACAGGAAAATTTCCGCCCTTAAAACTTACTATCGTTTCTTATTAAAAAACAACGCCATTGCTAAAAATCCAATGGCCAAGGTGGTTTCACCCAAAATTCCCAAAAAACTGCCACTTTTTGTCGAAAAAACCGGCATGGAAGAGCTTTTCGACGTCCTCGACCAGGTTTACCCTGTAGAAACCGAGGTGCAGCGATTTGTCAAACAGCGCGACAGGCTTATCGTTGAGTTATTATACAGCACAGGAATGCGTAGGGCGGAGTTGCTGGGACTTAGCGACAATTCGTTTGACAGGGCCCAGCAACAGGTAAAAGTGCTCGGAAAGGGGAACAAAGAGCGAATTATACCTGTTAGTAAAGGATTGATGCTGATGGCAGACAATTATATAGCAGAGCGGAAAAGAATATTTGGCGCCGGCGGCCCTTTTATTGTAACCGAAGGGGGTAAACCGGCTTATCCGAAAATGGTATATAATATAGTGCACCAGGTTTTAAATCACGTAACAACACTGACACGTAAAAGCCCTCACGTTTTGCGCCACACTTTCGCCACGCATTTGAGTAATAACGGCGCTGAACTCAACGCCATTAAAGAGTTGCTTGGCCATGCGAGTCTGGCTTCAACGCAGGTTTATACGCATAATACCATCGACCAATTAAAAAAAATACACAAATTAGCGCATCCTAAAGGATAGCATGATATATTTACACAAAAGAAAAGACATGGACGTAAAAATTCACACCATCCATTTTGATGCTGATCAGCAGTTGTTGGACTTTGTAAACAAGAAAGTGGGTAAAATTGACAAACTCGATTTAAAAATAACTGACCTGCAAGTGTCTTTGAAGTTGGACGCTGCAATAGGAGGGATACACGCCAAAGTTGCACAAATCAAAGCCAACCTGCCCGGAAAAACAATTTTTTCTGAGGAAGAAGCTTATACCTTTGAAGATGCGGTGGAAGCCGCAGTAGATAACGCTTTAACCCAGATTAAAAAGCACAAGGAAAAGCAAAATATTGGCTAGTCCTGAAAAATTCCAAGTATTTTTTTTGAGGTTTTACACATTCAATTGAAAAACTTCGTATATTTGCATCCATTTTCGTAAAAAGTCAAGCGAAAATCGTTCGATTTTTCTTTGAAATACGATTAGGTACATAGAGGCCAATGTAGCTCAGTTGGTAGAGCTGCTGATTTGTAATCAGCAGGTCGGCGGTTCGAGTCCGTCCATTGGCTCTAGGCGGAGGGAAGATACCAGAGTGGCCAAATGGGGCAGACTGTAAATCTGTTGTCTTACGACTTCGGTGGTTCGAATCCACCTCTTCCCACTATCCATCAGTTCTTTGAAACTGAGAAAGACGCCGAATATAACAACCTTGCAAAGCATTCTGCTTTAATAGGATTGCTGTCTTCGTCATTTTCCTCAGTCTGTATTTAAAATTTTAAGCGGGAGTAGCTCAGTTGGTAGAGCGTCAGCCTTCCAAGCTGAAAGTCGCGGGTTCGAGTCTCGTCTCCCGCTCGCTTAATAGCGATAAACGGAATATTACCTTAACGGGTGGTGCTCCGCAAACCTTTTGGCAAATGCTTAAAAGGTGAGCACATGGAAAGTGCAGTAGTGAAAGTAGCAACAAAAGCCAATGTAGCTCAGTTGGTAGAGTGCATCCATGGTAAGGATGAGGTCACCAGTTCGATCCTGGTCATTGGCTCAAAAAATAATCGCAGTGTAATCGGACTGCAAAACAAAGTAGTAGTAAACAGTAAATATTAATAATACAATTTTTTAAATTTTATAAAATGGCTAAAGAAAATTTCGTACGTTCGAAACCACACGTGAACATCGGTACAATCGGTCACGTGGATCACGGTAAAACCACCCTGACTTCAGCAATTACCTCTGTATTATCAGAAAAAGGTCTTGCTCAGAAGAAAGATTATGATTCAATTGATGCTGCACCTGAAGAAAAAGAAAGAGGTATCACCATCAATACAGCTCACGTTGAATATGAAACGGAAAACCGTCACTATGCACACGTTGACTGTCCGGGACACGCTGACTATGTGAAAAACATGGTTACGGGTGCTGCTCAGATGGATGGTGCAATTCTCGTAGTTGCTGCAACTGATGGTCCTATGCCACAAACTCGTGAGCACATTCTTTTAGCACGTCAGGTAGGTGTTCCTGCTATCGTGGTATTTATGAATAAAGTTGACCTTGTTGACGATCCAGAATTATTAGACCTTGTTGAAATGGAAGTTCGTGATTTACTTACTTTCTATAGTTTCCCTGGTGATACTATTTCTATCGTTAAAGGTTCTGCATTAAAAGCATTAGAAGGTGAAGCTGGTGGTAAACAAGCTATCCTTGATTTAATGGCTGCGGTTGATAAAGACATTCCAATTCCTCCGCGTCTGACTGAATTACCTTTCTTGATGCCAATCGAGGACGTATTCTCTATCACCGGTCGTGGTACCGTTGCTACAGGTCGTATCGAAAGAGGTATCATTAACTCAGGTGATGGTGTTGATATTATCGGTTTAACTGCTGAAGCATTAAAATCTACTGTAACAGGTGTTGAGATGTTCCGCAAAATTCTTGACCGTGGTGAAGCTGGTGACAACGCTGGTTTATTACTCCGTGGTATTGAGAAAGATCAGTTAAAACGTGGTATGGTTATCTGTAAACCAGGTAGCGTTACTCCGCACACTGAATTCAAATGCGAAGTTTACGTATTGAAAAAAGAAGAAGGTGGACGTCACACTCCATTCTTTAACAAATATCGCCCTCAATTCTATTTCCGTACAACTGACGTAACAGGTGAAATCACCTTACCGGAAGGAGTAGAAATGGTAATGCCTGGTGATAACATTACAATTACAGTAAAACTCATTTATCCGATCGCTATGGAGAAAAACCTCCGTTTCGCTATCCGCGAAGGTGGTAGAACCGTAGGTGCTGGTCAGGTAACTGAAATTTTAAAATAAAATAATAGGAAAATCCGCCCGTAAAGCGGATTTTCCGCCCATACGGGTGTAGCTCAATTGGTAGAGTGGCGGTCTCCAAAACCGTAGGCTGGGAGTTCGAGCCTCTCCACCCGTGCAATAAAAAAAGAAAATGAATAAGTTAAGAGCATTTATAAGCGAAGCATATCAGGAACTCCGGTTTAAAGTGAGTTGGCCAACATGGCCTGAATTGCAGTCTAGTACCCAATTGGTATTAGTTGCCTTCCTGATTATATCTGTAATAATATTTATTATGGACTTGGCATCAAAGGAACTGCTGGACTTATTCTATGGATTGTTTTAACCACCAGATCATATAACTTATGGCAGACAAAAAATGGTATGTATTAAGAGTGATCAGTGGAAAGGAACGCAAGCTGAGAGATTATATCGAGCAGCATGTGAAACGCCTTGGATGGGATACTATTGTATCTCAAATCCTGGTTCCTACCGAAAAAATCTATAAGATTAAAAACGGTAAAAAGGTAATCCACGAAAAAAACAGTCTGCCGGGATATATCCTGATTGAAGCAACTGAAGGGAAAATGACCCCGGAAATGATGCAAACAATAACCGGTATTACCAGTGTTATTGACTTTCTGGGAAAAGAGCAGCCAATTGCCCTGCGCCGTAACGAGGTGAATAGGATTTTGGGTAAAATGGATGAAATGAGTGAAGAAGGTACTTCAATGAATGAACCTTTCATTATTGGTGAAACGGTGAAAATTATTGACGGCCCATTCAACGAGTTCTTAGGTAATGTTGATGAAGTACATGAGGACAAGAAAAAAGTTAAAGTAATTGTAAAAATATTCGGTAGAAAAACGCCGGTGGAATTAAACTTCGCACAGGTAGAAAAAGTAAGCTGATATGGCTAAAGAAATTCAAACGTATGTAAAACTGCAGGTTAAAGGAGGACAGGCGAACCCTGCCCCGCCAATTGGTCCTGCATTAGGTTCTAAAGGTATCAACATCATGGAGTTCTGCAAACAGTTCAATGCAAGAACCCAGGATAAAATGGGTAAAGTATTACCGGTTGTTATTACTGTGTATAAAGATAAATCGTTCGAATTTATCATTAAAACACCTCCGGCTGCTATCCTTATCCTTGAAGCTACCAAAAAACAAAAAGGTTCTGCTGAACCTAACCGCACAAAGGTTGGTTCTATTTCCTGGGATCAGATTAAAAATATTGCACAGGAAAAAATGCCGGATCTTAACTGCTTTACCGTAGAAAGCGCCATGAAAATGGTTGCAGGAACTGCTCGCAGTATGGGAATCACCGTTACGGGACAAGCACCTTGGATGAACAATTAAGTCAACTAAAAAATTATAAGAAGTGAAACTTACAAAGAACAGAAAAAAGGTTCAGGCATTAGTTGACTCCAACAAACTATATTCGTTGAGGGAAGCTGCTGAACTTGTAAAAAAATCAACAACCTGCAAGTTCAATGCATCTGTTGACCTCCATGTGAGATTGGGTATCGACCCTCGTAAAGCCGATCAGGCCATCAGAGGAACTACCGCATTACCTCACGGAACAGGTAGAGATAAAAAAGTTCTCGTGCTTTGTACTCCTGACAAGGAAGACGAAGCAAGAAAAGCAGGTGCTGATTACGTAGGTCTTGATGAATTCGTAGACAAAATTGTCGGCGGTTGGATAGACATGGATGTTGTTATTGCAACACCATCAGTAATGCCTAAAATTGCAAAACTCGGTCGTGTGTTAGGTCCAAGAAACCTTATGCCAAACCCAAAAGTTGGTACTGTTACCAATGAAGTAGGCGAAGCCATCACCGAAGTTAAAAAAGGAAAGGTTGCCTTTAAGGTAGACAAATACGGAATTATTCACTCTTCAATCGGTCGTGTATCATTTAATCCTGATCAAATTGCCGAAAACTCTGAAGAGCTCATCAAAGCATTGGCTAAATTAAAACCGGCTTCTGCAAAAGGTGCGTATTTCAAAAGCATTACTATGGCCTCTACCATGAGCCCTGGTATCGCAATCGACCCTAAAAGTGTAACTGAAATTCATTAATGCTAATCATCGAAATTCATACAAGATGAACAAAGAACAAAAATCGGCCGTAATTGAAGACCTTAAAGAAAAGGTGTCGCAATACGACAACTTCTACTTGACAGACGCTTCTGCGATGACCGTTGAAGACGTGAACAAATTAAGAAGATTATGCTTTGAAAGAGGCGTGAAATTCGAAGTAGTTAAAAATACTTTATTGCGCAAAGCATTCGATGCACATGGCGTAAAGTACGAAGGACTTTTCGGTATTCTCCACGGAGAAACTTCTGTAATGTTCAGCGAATCGTCTAACGAACCTGCTAAACTGATTAAAAAGTTTCGCACTGAAAATCAAAAAGAAAAACCACTTCTTAAAGGAGCTTATGTTGGTGCTGATGTATTTATCGGTGATAATAGCCTCGATGCATTAATCAACCTTAAGAGCAAAGAAGAACTCGTTGGCGAAATCATCGGGTTACTCCAATCTCCTGCTAAAAATGTTATTTCTGCCTTGTTATCAAGCGAGCAAAAATTAGCCGGAATCGTAAAAACACTTTCTGAAAAAGAAGACAAATAATTCAAATTAACTAACAATTTTTTCTAAATCAATAAAAACTCAAATCAATGGCTGAATTAAAAGAATTTGCAGAAAAGTTAGTAAGCTTATCTGTAAAAGAGGTTAATGAACTGGCAAAAATCCTTAAAGAAGAATATGGTATCGAACCTGCCGCTTCTGCACCTGTAATGATGGCTGCAGCTGGTGGATCTGGCGCGGGCGCTGCTGATGCAGCTGCCGAAAAAACCACTTTCGACGTAATTCTTAAAAACGCAGGTGCTGCTAAATTATCTGTAGTTAAAGTGGTAAAAGACTTAACTGGTCTTGGCTTAAAAGAAGCTAAGGATTTAGTAGATGCTGCTCCGAAGCCGGTTAAAGAAGGCGTAGATAAAGCAACTGCTGACGATATCGCTAAGCAGCTTCAGGAAGCTGGTGCCGAAGTAGAGGTTAAATAATCTCTCCCGGTTCTTTCTGCCCTAGGCGGAAACAAATTTTAATAAGGCTAATCCCGATGATTATCGGGATAGCCTATTTGTTATTTTATTATATCAAAGCTTTGATATTGTATGCCAAAATCTACTGTAACCTCCAGAAAACCTGAAAGAATAAATTTCGGAAAAATAAAAAGAGCAGGTACTTATCCAGACCTTTTAGACATACAAGTTAAATCGTTCAAAGACTTTTTCCAGCTTGAAACAACTTCTGAAAACAGAAGAACGGAAGGGCTGTACCGGGTGTTTACTGAAAACTTCCCGATTACAGACGCACGCAGCATTTTCGTGTTGGAATTTCTTGACTATTTCATCGATCCTCCCCGTTATTCAATGGAGGAATGTATGGAACGTGGTTTAACTTATAGTGTACCGCTAAAAGCAAAGCTCAGACTATCTTGTAACGATGAGGAGCATATCGACTTCCAAACTATCGTTCAAGATGTTTTTCTTGGAAATATTCCTTATATGACTCCGAAAGGAACGTTCATCATCAATGGTGCTGAACGTATTGTTGTTTCTCAACTTCACCGCTCTCCAGGGGTGTTCTTCGGTCAGTCTGTTCATCCAAACGGTACTAAAATCTATTCCGCTCGTGTAATTCCTTTCAAAGGTGCATGGATGGAATTTGCTACCGATATTAATAACGTAATGTACGCGTATATCGACCGTAAGAAGAAATTCCCGGTTACTACTTTATTACGCGCCATTGGTTATGATTCCGATAAAGACATTCTCGAATTATTCGGATTGGCTGAAGAGGTAAAAGCGGATGAAAAAACGCTCAAGAAACATATTGGTCGTAAACTCGCTGCCCGTGTCCTCAAAACATGGCGCGAAGATTTCGTGGATGAAGATACCGGAGAGGTTGTTTCTATCGAACGTAACGAAGTAATCCTTGAACGCGATACCGTAATGAGTGCTGATAATATCATGCAAATCATTGAAACCGGTGCGCAAAAGGTTATTTTAACCCGCGATGATGTTACTGTTGACTACGGTATCATCCTCAATACATTACAAAAAGACGTTTCTAACTCTGAATTGGAAGCAGTTCAGCACATCTATCGTCAATTACGTGGAGCAGAACCACCAGATGATGATACCGCTCGTGGTATTATCGACAAATTGTTCTTCTCCGATAAACGTTACGACTTAGGTGAAGTTGGTCGTTATAAAATCAACCAGAAATTAAATCACCACCACATTTCAATTGATACCAAAGTATTAACGAAAGATGACATTATTGCCATCATCCGTTATTTAGTTGAGTTATCAAACAACAAGGCGGAAATCGATGATATCGATCACTTAAGCAACCGTCGTGTTCGTACTGTGGGTGAACAATTATATGCACAATTCGGTGTGGGTCTTGCCCGTATGGCTCGTACTATTCGTGAACGTATGAACGTGCGCGACAACGAGGTATTTACACCTATCGAATTGATTAATGCCAGAACATTATCATCTGTAATCAACTCATTCTTCGGAACCAGCCAGTTAAGCCAGTTCCTAGATCAGGTTAACCCGCTTGCGGAAATTACGCACAAACGTCGTATTTCAGCCCTCGGACCTGGTGGTTTGAGTCGTGAACGCGCAGGGTTTGAGGTGCGTGACGTACACTATAGCCACTACGGCCGTTTGTGTACTATCGAAACACCGGAAGGACCAAACATCGGTTTGATTTCTACACTTTGTGTACACGCAAAAATCAATAAGATGGGCTTTATCGAAACGCCTTACCGCAAAGTAGAAAATGGCCGTGTAGACTTAAAAGGTGATATCGTTTACCTGAACGCCGACGACGAAGACAGATTTGTTATCGCTCAGTCGAATGTTCCGGTTGATGAAAAAGGTAATTTCACTATCAACAAAATAAAAGGCCGCGAACAAGGCGAATTCCTTGAGTTTGAACCTGAACGTGTTCAATACATGGACGTTGCCCCTAACCAGATTGTGGGTGTTTCGGCTTCTTTAATTCCATTCCTTGAACACGATGACGCCAACCGTGCGCTCATGGGTTCAAACATGCAACGTCAGGCTGTTCCGCTGTTAAAACCGCAGGCACCTGTTGTTGGAACCGGTTTGGAAGAAAAAGTAGCATCAGATTCAAAAATGCTCATCAACGCCGAAGGAAATGGTGTTGTTGAATATGTTGATGCTAACGAAATTATTATTCGTTACGATGTTGGTGAAAACGATTCTCTCGTAAGTTTTGAAGATAACCGCAAAGTTTACAAACTGCGTAAATTCAAAAAAACCAACCAAAGTACTTGTATCAACCTTAAACCAATTGTGGTAAAAGGTCAGCGCGTAAGTGAAGGCGAAGTACTCTGCGAAGGTTACGGAACAGAAGGTGGCGAATTAGCACTTGGAACAAACCTTAAAGTGGCATTCATGCCTTGGAAAGGTTACAACTTTGAGGATGCTATCGTTATTTCTGAACGCGTGGTTAAAGAAGATTTATTTACTTCAATCCAAATTGAAGAATTTGAGTTGGAAGTTCGTGACACTAAATTAGGTGAAGAAGAACTTACTTCTGATATTCCAAACGTTTCGGAAGAAGCAACTAAAGACCTCGATGCCAACGGCGTTATTCGTTTAGGAGCTCACGTTAAAGAAGGAGATATTTTAATTGGTAAAATCACACCAAAAGGTGAAACTGACCCAACTCCGGAAGAAAAATTATTACGTGCCATCTTCGGTGATAAAGCAGGTGATGTGAAAGATGCATCATTAAAAGTACCACCGTCAATTGAAGGTATTGTAATTGATAAAAAATTGTTTGCTCGCGCTAAAAAAGATAAAAATGCCAAAGCAAGAGAAAAAATCGCTCTCGAAAAATTAGAGAAAGATCACACTCGCGCAATGGATGAATTAAGAACTATATTGTTAGATAAATTAACCGTAATTCTTAAAGATAAAAAATCTGCAGGCGTTAGAACAGCATATAAAGAAGAACTAGTTCCTTCTAAAACCAAATTCAATGTAAAAGTGCTTGAAGGAATTAACTTCAGCAATATTGATCCGTATAACTGGACCGGCGAACCGGAAACAGATGATATGGTTCGTATGACTTTACATAATTACGGTATTAAAGTGAACGAAGAACTTGGTCGTTACAAACGCGAAAAATTCAATATCAGCGTTGGTGATGAATTACCTACAGGTGTAATTAAATTGGCGAAAGTATTTATTGCTAACAAACGTAAATTACGCGTTGGTGATAAATTAGCAGGTCGTCATGGTAATAAAGGTATTGTTGCACGTATTGTTCGTGCAGAAGACATGCCTTTCCTTGAAGATGGTTCTCCGGTTGATATTGTATTAAATCCGTTAGGGGTGCCATCACGTATGAACCTTGGACAGATTTACGAAACAGTATTAGGCTGGGCAGGTATTAAATTGGGAATTAAATTCGCTACGCCGATTTTCGACGGTGCAGAATTATCTGATATCGATTCATACATCCATAAAGCGGAATTACCTGCATTAGGTAGTACGTATTTATATGATGGTGAAACCGGTGATCGTTTCCACCAAAAAGCAACAGTTGGGGTTATTTATATGATCAAACTGAACCACATGGTGGATGATAAAATGCACGCACGTTCTATCGGACCATATTCACTCATTACACAGCAGCCGCTTGGTGGTAAAGCACAATTCGGTGGTCAGCGTTTTGGTGAGATGGAGGTTTGGGCACTCGAAGCATATGGTGCATCTACTATATTGCAAGAATTGCTCACCGTTAAATCTGATGATATCATCGGACGTGCGAAAACTTATGAGTCAATTGTTAAAGGTGAAAATATGCCGGTACCACAAATTCCGGAATCATTTAACGTATTGGTTCACGAGTTACGCGGCTTAGCACTCGATTTAAAATTTGAATAATTTCATTTCATAGTTAAAATAAATCAGCATATGCCTTTTAAAAAGGATATCAAGATCAAACCAGACTTCACCAGAATCAGCATTGGATTGGCATCGCCCGATTCAATTCTGGAACGCTCATACGGTGAAGTGCTGAAACCTGAAACGATTAACTACAGAACGTACAAACCTGAACGCGACGGTTTATTCTGTGAGCGCATTTTTGGTCCAATTAAAGACTATGAATGTTATTGCGGAAAATATAAACGTATTCGCTACAAAGGAATCGTATGCGATCGCTGCGGTGTGGAAGTTACCGAAAAGAAAGTGCGCCGCGAACGCATGGGACATATTAAATTAGTTGTTCCTGTAGTGCATATCTGGTATTTTAAATCATTACCTAATAAGATTGGTTATTTATTAGGAATGAGTTCTAAAAAACTGGAATCAATCGTTTATTACGAACGTTTTTGTGTTATTCAGCCAGGTCCACTGACTGAAGGAATCATGATTAACGGCGATTTAAAAAGTTATAAAACGCACGACCTGATAACAGAAGAAGAATATCTTGAGGTATTGGAAACTTTACCAAAAGAAAATCAGATGTTAGATGACAGCGATCCAAATAAATTTATCGCCGATATGGGAGCACCAGCTGTGTTCACTATGTTGTCGAGAATTAATTTAGATGATTTATCTGCAGCACTTCGTCATCAGGCAAATACCGAAACTTCACAACAACGTAAAGCTGAAGCGTTAAAACGTTTGAGCGTTGTTGAAATGTTCCGTGAAGCAATTGGTCGTTACGAAAATCGTCCTGAATGGATGGTTGTTCAATATTTACCGGTTATACCACCTGAATTACGTCCATTGGTGCCGCTAGATGGCGGCCGTTTTGCGAGTTCAGATTTGAACGATTTATATCGCCGTGTAATTATCCGTAACAATCGTTTGAAACGATTAATTGAAATCAAAGCACCTGAAGTAATCCTTCGAAATGAAAAAAGGATGTTACAGGAAGCTGTTGACTCATTGTTTGATAATTCACGTAAATCAAATGCGGTTAAAGCAGAAGGTGGTCGTGCATTAAAATCATTAAGCGATGTGCTTAAAGGTAAACAAGGTCGTTTCCGTCAGAACTTATTAGGTAAACGTGTCGACTATTCCGGTCGTTCGGTTATCGTGGTAGGTCCTGAATTAAAATTACACGAATGTGGTTTACCAAAAGATATGGCTGCCGAATTATTCAAGCCATTTATTATTCGTAAACTCATCGAAAGAGGTATTGTAAAAACAGTAAAATCGGCTAAGAAATTAGTTGATCGCAAAGAACCTGTTATTTGGGATATTCTCGAAAATATTTTGAAAGGACATCCTGTAATGCTTAACCGTGCGCCAACACTGCACCGTTTATCTATTCAGGCATTCCAACCAAAATTAATTGAAGGAAAAGCTATTCAGTTACACCCGCTTGTATGTTCTGCGTTCAACGCCGACTTTGATGGTGACCAGATGGCTGTTCACGTTCCACTTAGTAATGCTGCAATTCTTGAAGCACAATTATTAATGTTGAGCGCGCACAATATCCTTAACCCACAAAACGGAAATCCTATTACCGTTCCTTCTCAGGACATGGTATTGGGTCTCTATTATATTTCTAAAGGAAAAAAATCTACCAAAGACGATTTAGTAAAAGGCGATGGTAAAATATTTTATTCTGCAGAAGAAGTAATTATTGCTTACAACGAAGGAAAAGTTGAATTACATGCTTATATCAAATGTAAAGTAAACGTTCTGGAAGATGAAAAAATCGTACACAAATTAATTGATACTACTGTAGGTCGTGTTTTATTTAACGAAGTTGTTCCTGCAGAATTAGGATTTATTAATGCGATTTTATCTAAAAAAGCAATTGCAAAAGTTATCGGTGAAGTAATTCGCAGAACTGATGTTCCAAGAACAGCGAAGTTTTTGGATGATATCAAAGATCTCGGATTCCGTTCAGCGTTCCGTGGTGGTTTATCATTTAACATCAGCGACTTAGTTGAGTTAGAAAGTAAACCTGCATTAATTGATGCTGCTCAAGCTGAAGTTGATGAAGTAATTAGCAACCACATGTATGGTGTAATTACCCAAAACGAACGTTACAATCAGATCATCGATATCTGGTCGCGATTAAATACTCGTTTAACCGGTGATTTAATTACCAAACTCACTAACGACAAAAAAGGATTTAACTCTGTGTTCATGATGTTAGACTCAGGAGCAAGGGGTTCGAAAGAACAAATTCGTCAGTTAGCTGCGATGCGTGGTTTGATGGCTAAGCCTCGTAAATCAGGTGCATCAGGAGAAGGTGGTATCATCGAAAATCCAATCCTTTCAAACTTGAAATCTGGATTGAGCGTATTGGAATACTTTATTTCTACGCACGGTGCGCGTAAAGGTCTTGCCGATACAGCGTTAAAAACTGCGGATGCGGGTTATTTAACTCGTCGTTTGGTTGACGTTGCACAAGATGTAGTTATTACAGAAGAAGATTGCGAAACATTACGTGGTATTTCTATCAGTGCGTTAAAGGATAACGAAGATATCGTTGAACCATTAAGTGAACGTATCATTGGCCGCACAAGTTTGCACAATGTTTACGACCCGCTTAACGACGAATTAATTGTTCACGCAGGTGAATTAATTACAGAAAGAATTGCTAACCGCATCGACGAAACTGCGATTGAAGCAGTGGAAATTCGTTCCGTGTTAACATGCGAATCGAAAAAAGGTGTTTGTGTTAAATGTTATGGAACTAACCTTTCTAACAACCGCGTAGCACAAGCCGGTGACGCTGTAGGTATTATTGCCGCACAGTCAATCGGTGAACCGGGAACACAGCTTACACTTCGTACATTCCACGTGGGTGGTGTTGCGGGAAGCGTTGATACAGAATCGAAACTCGTTGCGAAATTTGACGGTAAAGTTGAATTTGACGGTGTTCGTTTTGTTGATACTAAAAATGATGAAGGCAAAAAAGTACGTATCGTAATTGGTCGTACCGGTGAGGTTAAACTCATAGAAGCGAAAACAAATAAATTGTTAATCACCAACAACGTTCCTTACGGTTCATTATTAGCTGTAAGCGATGGCGATGAATTGAAAAAAGGTGAAGCAATTTGTTCTTGGGATCCATTTAACGCCGTAATCGTTTCTGAATTCCCTGGTATTGTTGAATACGAACATATCATTGAAGGTATCACCTTCCGTGAAGAAAGCGACGAACAAACCGGTCACCGCGAAAAAGTAATTTCAGAATCACGCGATAAAACTAAAATACCTACTATCCTTATTAAGGATAAGAAAACCGGCGATGTAAAAAGCTATAACTTACCTGTAGGCGCTCACATCAACGTTGAAGAAGGTGATGAAGTAAAATCAGGTCAAACTATTGCGAAAATACCTCGTGCATTAGGTAAAGTAAGAGATATCACGGGTGGTCTTCCACGTGTAACCGAATTATTTGAAGCACGTAATCCTTCGAACCCTGCAGTTGTTGCAGAAATTGATGGTGTTGTTGCCTTCGGTAAAATTAAACGTGGTAACCGCGAAATTGAAATTGAAAGCCGCGATGGTGAAAAGAAAAAATACCTCGTTCCACTTTCAAAACAAATTCTTGTTCAGGAAAATGACTATGTATACGCCGGTATGCCGTTAAGTGATGGTGCTATTACACCAAGCGACATTCTTGCTATTAAAGGTCCTTATGCCGTTCAGGAATATATCGTAAATGAAATTCAGGAAGTTTATCGTTTACAAGGGGTAAAAATTAATGATAAACATATCGAAGTTATTGTTCGTCAGATGATGAGAAAAATGACGATTACCGATGCAGGTGATACTCGTTTCCTCGAAGATGCGAACGTAGATAAACTCGATTTCCTTGAAGAAAACGATAGAATATTCGATAAAAAAGTAATTACTGAAGCCGGTGATTCAACTAAATATAAAGCCGGACATATTGTTACTTTACGTCAGTTGCGTGAAGAAAATTCACACTTGAAACGCGCTGATAAAAAACCTATCGAATATCGCGATGCAGTTTCTGCTACAGCTACTCCATTGTTGCTTGGTATTACCAGAGCTTCATTAGGAACACAAAGCTGGATTTCTGCAGCATCATTCCAGGA
This sequence comes from Chitinophagales bacterium, assembly GCA_035439505.1. Classification (GTDB taxonomy): domain Bacteria; phylum Bacteroidota; class Bacteroidia; order Chitinophagales; family BACL12; genus UBA7236. The sequence goes on along the minus strand of DAORKJ010000019.1, from coordinate 263 downwards.
AACAACCAAAGTATTGAGCACAGCGTCGATATCTGCAAAAACAGATTATCTGATGGGTCTGAAAGAAAACGTAATTGTTGGACATCAAATCCCTGCAGGTACAGGTCAGCGCCACTTCCTCAATTTACTGGTTGGTAACAAAGAAGAAGTTGAAGAATTAGCAGCAGCTAAAAAGAAGAAATCAATTGAACTGGAATAAATAACAGTTTAATCTGAAAATACTAAGCCTCCTTTAACCGGGAGGCTTTTTTTATTGGTATGAG
>DAORKJ010000018.1:39964-50904 GCA_035439505.1 Chitinophagales bacterium | reverse complement strand
GTGATCCCGCTGGGACTCGAACCCAGGACCCCAACATTAAAAGTGTTATGCTCTACCAACTGAGCTACGGAATCGAAAACAATTAAAAGTGTTATGCTCTACCAACTGATCCCGATAGCTATCGGGACGGAATCGGAATCACTCTTGTTTTGTTTAAAGAAGAGGCAATATTTTGCACCCCCTTTTTTCAAAAGTGTCGCAAAGATACAACCTTCTGCCGTAAATAAAAATATTGTGGAAATTATTTATTTAATCAGCACGCCATCTGCCACAAAACGCAACTCCTGCTTGGTTGTTGTAATGGCATCAATCTCTTTCTGGCTCTTGCCGGCATCAGCTGCTAAGTGGCGCTGTTCGTCAACAGATACTTCTCTGATTTCAGCTTTACCTTCAATTACCACAGTTTCACCTGTAATATCTTTAGGCACAAAAAAGCCGTAATCTTTAAAAGTAACCATCATGGTTTCGCCATTGCCTGCATCTAATGTCATCCAACATCCTTTGGCTTGGCAAACGCTGGTTACTTTACCACTTACTTTACCTGTATAACCATTTGCTTTTTCTTTATTAGCAGCAACATTGTAGATATTGTTAGCACCATCTGCCGTTATCGCCTTACCATAAGTTCTAGCGCTGTCTGCAGGCGTATAGCTGGCAAACTGGAACACTGAACCTTCGTTCATGGTTAAATCTTCCATATCGTCGGCGTTATCGTCTTTTTTGTCTTTACCACCGCATGATATCATCATGATGGTTCCTGATACTAACAGGAGGCTATAAACTAGTTTTTTCATTTTTAAAATTTTATACAAAGTTACACTGATTTTGAGAAAGAATTGTTCTAAATTTTTGTAAAAAGGTGTGTGCTCTCACGGAGCAAATGTTGTGCCGATTAAGCGAATGTTTCAACACTCACCACTAGGGTAAGGTCATCCATCTCATCTTCACTGTGGTCTTTTTCCTTGTCTTTGCAAGAGGTAGCCAGACTGAACGTTGCAGCCAATACCACCAGGTAGAATAGTTTTTTCATATGCTGTCAATTTTTACCCGAAAATAACAATTTGAAATAAAATGATGGCTTTCTTAACCTGTCGCGGATGTCGATATCTTCAAACATCACCATGATGGTTTCGCGCAAAACCTTGTTGCGGTTGGCTTTTCGGACAACAAAGTTGAATAACCACGGATATTTCACTAATTTTTGCATACGGTAGCTCAGGCTCAATTCATCGCCCAGGCGCCTGTAAATGGCCTCATCGTATTTTTTTAGGGCTGTACCGGAGAAATTTTTAGTCTCAATGGCCTCTTTTGCCTGCTGAGCTGCTGTATAACCGCTTAGGATGGCATTTCCGATACCTTCACCGGTGAAAGGGTCAATGAGGCTGGCAGCGTCGCCAATCAACATATAGTTATCTCCACTGATAGCGCGCTTCTTACTTCCCAACGGTAATCCATAACCTCTGATATCGTCAACGGGCTCGGCGTTTTTGAACCGCTCGCTCAGCTGAGGGTATTTTTGAATAATGTTGTTGAGCTCCGTTTTTAGATTGATACGTTTTTTCCCCACATAATCGCTCCTCATGCCTACACCCACATTGCACTGCCCGTCGGCCAATGGGAATATCCAGAAATAGCCCGGTAAAAAGTCTTTTAAAAAGTGAAGTTCGATATAGTTGCCTTCTTTGATGCCTGTTACGCCTTTGTAATACACGCGTAACCCGGCACAATGATGTTCTTTCTCAACCTCAAGTTTCCCTATTTTTTTGGCAAACTGAGAATGTGCTCCACTACCGTCTATAACTAGTTTGGCATGTATAATATAATTGCCTGATTTATCTCTGCAGGTAAACCCTTCTGGTGTTTTTTCAAATTGATCAATTTCAACTCCTTCCAACAAATTAACACTTGCATGTTTTTTTACTTCTTTCACCATAAAATGGTCGAAGTCGTAACGTTTAGTAATAAACCCCGGTGCTATTTCCCTTTTTTCATCGGTTTTTTTGGGTTTATTGCGGAAAGGAATACTTAGCTCTTCTAAATTGGGTGCCACAAATGTTACGCCCCAACAATTCAATTGGATGGGGTCCAGACTGAGTTTTTCGACAAAACTGCGATCGTAACGATTTAATATTTCTACTACTTTTCCGCTTAATGCATCACCACATATTTTATCCCGTGGAAATACTGCTTTATCCACTATAATACAAGGAATATTTTCTTTCGCTAAAAATAATGCTGTTGCGGCGCCACCGGGACCTGCACCTAATATTAAAACATCGGTATTGAGTATTTGTGCCATTGGGCGCAAAGATAGACAGAACCTATCTCAAAACTACAATAGCGCTAAATTTTCCTTTATCAATTAGCCTGAGTGGAGTAAAATGGGCGACTTATAATTTTACCGTTAAAGTGCCATAACCGCCTATACCTGTAAATGCATCAGCAGCAACTAAGCCGAGTAAACTATTACTGCCTAATCGCAACTCAATCATGTTGCCAAATGTTTTGGAGATGTCGATACCTGCATTAAAAACACCATAACCTCCACCATGTGCATTTACACCAATGGCCATTTGTAGTGGCGTAAACACTTTGGCAAATTGCATAAATACGAGTGGCTTATAAGGTGTGTTCAACATATATTGACCACCCAATGTGAAATAATAATCGGAGCCAAACATTTTGCTGGCACTAATATTTATTCTGGATGGTAATGCTTGTGTAAATACATCAGATTTTTCTACAACGCCTAAAATTTGTAATAATGAATCACTATTACCTGCAGTGGCTTCGTCTGTTGCAGAAAATAAATTATTGGTTTCTACGCCTTCAAAATGTAAAACAGAATCTGCACTTATTTTGGTTGGGTCGTTATTCCAAAATATCATACCCAAATCGTTGGCCATGGCATTAACGGTAATTTCGGGTCCTTTAAAATAAACCTGAGCAAAAATATCGGCACTAAATCCTGCACCGGCAAAATTGGTTAACGAAGGTTTTGATTTGCCGGAGGTTTTAATTGTAAAATCATAATCTAAATCTAAATATCTGCCATCTTCAGCCGTATATAATGTTGCCGAAGGTGCTTTGATATCTAAACCGGATAAACCTTGAACTAATCCTATACTTGCGCCTAATTTGTAGGTATTATAATCTTCAGTATAATGTTTCATCAAACCAATTTTGTATTCCATTACATTGGTTAGACTGAATTTTGAATCTGACATTACTGCTGTATAATCTTGTAAATCGTAATTACCATAAAATACTAAATGAAATAAATCGGCGGTGAACTGACTGCTTTCTTCGAAATTATAATCTACCCCGGCAAGTAAATACATGGAAGGATTATTTTTTAATGCCATCATCATCCATAAACCTGAAGAAAGGTCTACACCAATTGTATTTTTATCGGATAATTTTGCAGCCGCATCATTTTTCATTTCTTCGGTAATAAATCCGCTGCCGAAAAAGTTTTGAATAAAACTTGCGCTAAAACAATTACTCGCACTATACACATCACCATAAGCACTAAACGCAATTTTTTTCCCATTTAAATTTACATTCAATGGGTCGTAAATGCCAAAAATAGTTGTTGGTGCACTGTACGAAAAATCGGTTGTAGCAGTTTTAACAGAATCGGAATTTGCTTTGGCTATGTGAACCAAACATACTAATCCGAAAAAATACAAAAGTTTTTTTAGCATCACGTGTCAGAAATCAGCGGTTGAAAAGGTGTAATTTACATCTCCAACTAACTGGATCGCCATTTTATAATCACTATAAATTTTTACGATCTCACTGCAGCTTGGAATAGATGCGGTATTAAATTGGATGGTAGCAACAGCTTTTGTTGCATTGAGTATAGCGTCTTTTAATTCGCCGTCTACTATTTGATGAATTTCAGTTTGTGTTACTTCATGCACCCGGCAATCTTCTGCAAGCACACCGGCTTTTATGCCAAAACCACTAAAATTGAGTGAATCGAGATGTGTGCCGAGGTCATCCATAAATACAATATTAATATTGGCCTCAAGAGGGAAAGTATTATCTGCAAATAAGGTTAAATCAATATTGCCAATGCCTTCCGTACCACTTTCTGCATCAAGTGTTACCGGAAATTCGCTAAGCAAAGTCAAGTCGCTTGCAAAAAAATCTAATGGCATACTGATATTAAATCCAATATCAATTACGCTGGTGGCAATTACAAAATCCTGGTAGTTAAATTCATTACCGTTTGGATTTACTTTCATTACCACATCATAAAATAATTTATCCGGAAAAATTTCCACCAGTTCATTTACATTGGAATTATCTGAGGTAAGTGAAATGGTAGTATAGCCAGGTATATACGGATTATTTAACGCTCTGTTAATATTAATGGGAACACCAACAACAGTTGGACAATTTAAATAAACTGTTTCTCCCGTTGCGGTATTTGTTCCACCTAAAGAATTAATGGTTACAGTTCCGCTGGCACCTAATCCATTGGTAATTTCTAAATCAATATTAATATCGCCGAAATGTATTTCTCCGCTTTCAAATTGGTCGAATAATTCAACACCTGAAGTAGTGTCCGCAACAGCAATTTCATATTGGCCTAAATATCCTTTTAATGAGTTGGGAATAATTCCTTCTAACCCATACACTACTTTTAAACTATCTTCAAGTGTGATATAAGTTGGTACGCCGGTATAATTAATTCTCGCGCTAAATTCCTGATAAAATGTATTTACAGCGTTTCCCTGACTGCCTTTTAAATCGATGGTAAATCCGGAAATATCAAAAGCCTGGTCTACAATTTCATCAGGACCAACCGATGTTTCAATATGCACCGAATTACCAAATTCATCAACCGCTCCCGGAATATCATACACAATATGAATGGTATCGCTGATGGTATTTTCAACATAAATAACTACGTATCCTTCTTCCATACCCATTTCGGTAAACTCGGGGCCTCCCATATTATATTCAACATCGTTGGCATTGTTGATGAGATTTTGAGCAGGGAAAATGGCAACTGCTTCTTGCAATTCCATATCGTAAGCAATCAAATTAATAATCACAGCATCGCTGGTATCAATTAAAACAGGAACATCGGGACTGCCCGGTGTACTGAAATGAATTATTTCGCCCATTAAATTTCCTTCAACGGTCATACCGGCTAAATCTTTGGTAATTACCACCGGAACGCCTAATGCAGGCACATGGAAAAAAGTATCTTCTACAATAATTTCACCACCAACAGAATTGGTTAATCTGAAAACCACTGTATCTAAATCAACCGGCAACCCATTACCAATAGAAATATCTAAAAATCCTCCATTAAAAGTTGCTGTTTCAAAAAATGATGTAGCATCAACGGGAGTTGGGTCAGTTGATAAATTATAAATAGGGTCGAGAGTTGTTTCTGACCCGTCAGCTGCAATAATTAATGTGCCTATCGGAAATCCAAGGTCCATGGCAATTTGACCAAGCGAAAGCGCAACCGACATACTTTGGTCCTCAAGGGTGAGGGAATCGAGTGAAACGAAATATTCCACTGAAGTATCAGGAATTTCTATGGCTTCTTCGGTAAGGTCGTAGTTGAGCAATTCGGTTTGGTACACCAGGGTTACACTTTCATCTGCATTCACCACAGTAACCGAATCAGGTACCAGGTCACGAATGGTAAGTTCGCCGGTTAAAATAGGAGAAAGGTAGCGGGTATCCCAGCCGGTATCGAGGCTTCTGCGGCAAGCGCTGAAGACAGATACAGCCAACAGGAGGAGGAGTATGCCTTTTCTGTTTAAGTACATTATGCTGTGAAGATAAAGAATATTTTAATGCAGTTGCATTCGGCTGTCACTAATTTCACCTTTTGGAATGGCCTCAATCAGCTTTTGGGTATATGCTTTTTGCGGGTTATTGTAGATTTCATCGGCCGGTCCCATCTCTTCAATTACTCCTTTATTCATTACTACCATTCGGTCGCTCATGAATTTTACCACGCTTAAGTCGTGACTGATAAAGATATAGGTGAACTTAAATTCATTCCGCAATTGAATCAGCAAATTGAGCACCTGAGCCTGCACACTTACGTCAAGGGCTGAAACACTTTCATCACAAATAATAAATTGTGGATTTAATGCTAAAGCCCGGGCAATACAAATACGCTGACGTTGTCCTCCGGAAAATTCATGTGGGTAACGATTATAAAAATCGGCTTTGAGGCCTGTTTTTTCCATCAGTTCTATCACTTTTTCTTTGCGTTCGTTGTCGTTTGCATATAATTTATGCACCGTCATAGGTTCTTTAATGGCACTGCCAACGGTCATACGCGGATTAAGCGAAGAATAAGGGTCCTGGAAAATTATTTGAATATCTTTTCTCAAAGGTTTCATCTCCTGATTAGAGAGCGATAAAATACTTTTCCCTTTAAAAATAATATCTCCTGAAACAGGTTCAACCAAACGAATAATGGTGCGACCTAATGTAGTTTTTCCGCATCCACTTTCACCAACTAATCCTAAAGTTTCACCGGGATAAACATCAAAGGAAACATCATCCACTGCTTTTACAAAATTGGTTGGTTTACCGAATAAACTTTTTCCTGTTGGGAAATACGTTTTAATATGTTGAATTTGTAAAATTGGTTTTTCAAGATATAATTGTTCGTGACGTTGTTGAGTTTCTTCAGCACTAATAATATTTGCTTCAACAGCACCTGCAATAGTTTGATTTTTTTCAATTAATTCACCTTGTTCATTTTCCACCATAAAATCGGCAATTACAGGTAATTTCCGCAAACGTTTTCCCAATGGTGGTCGACAAGCCATGAGGCCTTTGGTGTAAGGGTGTTGCGGGTTTTTAAAAATTTCTGCAACAGGTCCTTGTTCAACAATTTTACCTTTATACATTACTAAAACCCTGTCGGCAATATCAGCAATAACACCGAGGTCGTGGGTGATAAAAATGATGGACGAATTAATGGTTTGTTTGAGGTTGGCCATTAATTCCAGAATTGTTTTTTGCACGGTAACATCCAATGCGGTGGTTGGCTCATCGGCAATTAAAATATCGGGATTACAACTCATAGCCATACCAATCATAACGCGTTGTTTTTGTCCGCCACTTAACTCGTGAGGATAGGCATTATATATGCGTTCGGGATTCGGTAATTGCACTTTTTCAAACAATTCGAGGGTGCGTTGTTTGGCTGCTTTTTTCGATAATTTTTGGTGTAAAATTATCGCCTCATCAACCTGATAACCGCAAGTAAATACGGGATTAAGGCTGGTCATTGGTTCCTGAAAAATCATGGAGATTTTGTTTCCACGATAATGGCGCATGTCTTTATCCGCTATTTTACTTAAATCGACAGGATTTTTTCCTTCTTCGTAATACCACATTTCACCACCTGCAATTTTTCCCGGTGGGTTGGGAATTAACCGCATCATGGAAAGTGAAGTCACCGATTTACCAGAGCCTGATTCGCCAACTATACCAACGGTTTCGCCACGGAATATCTGAAATGAAATATCGTCAACAGCTTTTACCAACCCATTGTCGGTTTGAAAATGCGTCGATAAATTTTTTATGTCGAGTAATAAAGGTTTAGACATGGGGTAAAAATAGGGAAAGATTTGAAGATTTGGTGATTGGAAAGGAGCTTCATTATTGTACTTGATGCAAACGTGAAATCCATCACATTTTTTCCGCTGTAACCAATAGGGTAGCAGTAGGCATTTTTTCGCCGTTTACTTCCATATCAGGTTCATTTTTTTCAACGATATTAATTACAGAAAAATGATTGTTATTCAGTAAATCCACCAAATCTTCTTTTGCATATAAGGTAAAACCGTATTTAACAAATGCATAATGTTGCATAATTTCCTTAGGTCGAATGGTGATGGTTAATTGCCCTTTTGGTTGTAAGATCCTGTGTAATTCGCTTAATACCTCTGCCGGGTTTTCCCAAAAATAAAGCGTATTGATAGTGAATATTTTATTGACTGCCGCATCATGTAATGGCAATTTGGCTGCATTTGCAAAATGAAATGCGACTTTGCCTGCTGCAATTAATTGAGCATTGTTTTTTGTTGATTCTTCTACCATTTTTTCTGAAAAATCGCAACCTACATAATTAATGTCAGGATGGATTTTAAATAAGTCTTTAACAAAATTACCGTTGCCCATACCAATTTCCAGAATGCTGTCGTTGGCAGAAATGTTGAGTGCTTCAAATGTATAGCGGTGAATGTGAACATTGATTTCATTCATTTTTTCACCCACCTGTATGGCTAAATCACCATGTGGCTGGCGGAGTTGTTCTGCGCTTACTTTAAAAATTTCTTCAGACATGAAATTAAATTATAAAATGAATGAAAATTATTTCTCCAAAAATTCAGATTCCGGAGAAACCCATAACACACAATTTCCGGTGCCGAATTCGTTTTGTTCAGTATTGTTATTGGCAGGGTCTAACATCCATTTGCCATCTACAATAAATTTATAAGTGTATTTCCCGGCGGGTAAGTAACAAGGGAATTTCCATACACCGTTGTCGTTATACATTTTATAACCCGGTTCAGCCCATCCGCAAAAACTTCCGGTGATATACACTTCTTTTGCTGTGGGAAAGGCAGATAATGTAAATAGATGATTTGCTGATATCACAATAAATGAATTTATGGTTTCGCCTAATTTTGTTGTAACAGGGTTTGCCGGGTCGGTAATCCAATTGCCATCTACAATAAATTTATATTCATAATTGCCGGGTGCTAATACAAATGGTAATTGCCATCCTGTATCCGTTTTTTGCATGATTAATTCACCGGCATTCCAATTATTAAAGCTACCTGCTAACACAACAGCATTCGCATTCTGATAACCCTTTAACGTAAAATTATAAGGGTCACCTAAAGTGATAACGGAATTTATATTGCCATTACCATCCGGTCTGATTGCTGAATTGCCAGGGTCTAAAATCCATTCACCATCTGCAATAAATTTGTAGGTATGCGTGCCTTCTTTTAAGAACATGGGTAACACCCAACCTGTTGCAGTTTTCTGCATTTTTAATTCTCTTTCATTCCAGTTATTAAAACTACCGGCGAGAATAATATTTTTTTTATCGGTAAGGCCTTCCAGTTTAAAATTGTAGTTGTAATGATAATAAGTGCTATTGTAATTATTATGCCCATCGGATTCACGTAAATTATTATTGATGTCTTGCATCCATTGGCCGTCGATAATGAATTTATAAAAATATTTTCCGGGTTTTAATTTCACTTCAGCAATCCAACCTGAGTCGGTTTTTTGCATGGGCGTTTGGCCGGTACTCCAATCATTAAAATTGCCACTTAAAAATACTTTACTTGCTTGCGGAAAATTAAGTAGTTTAAAAACGGTTATATCTTGATCGTTCTCATAAACTGTTGGTGCACCTTTAAAATTATTAACGCCATAACTTACAGGTCCGGGATAACCGGGTGTAATACTTTCATTAACATTCAAGTTGAAAAAAATAGGTTGATTGCCCCATTGCACTTCCATATTATCATCACCAACTACTTTCGTAATAATTGCTTTGCGTTTAGTAATTTTTCTGATTTTCCAACCCTCTTTGCCTAACTGACCAAGACTATGATGAATAAATAAACTGTCCTCATCAAGACCGAAATACATCATAAGTTTTTTGTAGTCGGGACTGCGCTGTTTAATTTTTACCACAACCATATTACCTTCTACACGAACCGCGTTGCCGGTTATCTGGGCAGACGAACTGTCGGGTATTCCTATTATTAAAAACAGGCACAGGATACAGTATGTAATTAGTTTATTCATTCCGTTTTAATCGCAGTATAAAAATACATGGTTAATCGCTTCTTTTTATGATTAATGGTTACAATTCCTTTCGAAAGGTAATCATAACCGAGAATTCCGTTAATATTAGTATCGTAAACAAGCTGTAAATAGTTTAGGTTAGTAAGGATAAATGGCATAGCGACAAACGATTTGCCACCTATTATTACTGAATCCATTTGACCGTTCAGGATAAGTTGTGAGTTGCCATTTGAACCGGTTAAACCTCCCGGGGTGGTAAGTTGAAAGTGTTTAATGATTTTATTACTCAGTGTATTACTGATTACATTACGCTCAGCTCCGGTGTCGAGACAAAATCGCAACTTTTTTTCAGCGGCAACTACATCCATAAAAATAATGTCGTTGGTGATATCGATGGACACATCTACATCGGGTAATTGAGTGCGTTCATTTCCCACAATCCTGTTACCTTCTTTATCGAGTTTGTATAAAATGAGCAAATTGTTGCGGTAATCGATTTCCATTTCCACTTCTTTAAACAAGGATGCCCCCAATAAACCTAATATTTTGACACCTCTTGCATCTTCTAAATGACCTAAATTCACAATATCTGCATCCACGTTAGTGTAAAACAAATCTGTGATGATGAGTGAGTCGATTGTGGTATTTAAAATAGTATTTCCGCCGCCTGTAATACCGTACGAAACGCCTTCACCCTCTGCTTTTCGGCCTTCAGTAAAATAGGTTTTGTTTAAAACCAAATGAGGAGCACCAGTATCTAAAATAAAATTCCCAATGAGTGAATCGACCCTTGCCTCAACGAGGAATAAATTCTGTACCCTTTTTAAAGGGATAAATAACTCATCAAATTCGCCTTGCGGAATTGGGTCGTCGAAGCCTTTATCGGTATCCGGAACGGGTGGTACACCTGCTAAGGCTATACTACTGCCATAGAGCAATATACATGTTATAAGTGCAAGGATATAACTACCGATTTTCAAGCGAACAAATGTAATTCATTCTGCCTGTAAACCTAATCATCTTAACATAATTAAACATTTATTGACGGTAAACGGACATTTTTTACCTGTCAACCATTTTATTGGCCCGGGATTTAAGGAATTTTTCAG
>DAORKJ010000018.1:28822-39864 GCA_035439505.1 Chitinophagales bacterium | reverse complement strand
AGGGCAATTGCTATTTCAATGAATAAAAGACAAATAGTAATTAATAAATACCATTTACTTTGTTTATGCAAACCAAATCCTGAAAACAAGTGCAGCATATCAGGCAGATGAAGGTTTATTTCAATACGTTGCTTGTATGGTTATAATGTAAATGCAACGATAAAAATATCCGCCGAAGTGCCGCTGTTTTTTGAGGATAACCAACCCACTACAAGCAGATTACCTTCATAGTCTAAAACAGCTTCGTAGATATCAAAAAAGTCGCTCTCAGTTTTGCCGGCAGGAGTAAATACTGTTTTTCCATCATCACCAAAAGTTTCATCTAACTTACCATTCGGTAAATAACGGGCAATTACTATTTCTTCTTCAATACTTCCACCCTTACCCACAACAACAAATTTACCATCGGGTAACATAACACTGCTTACGGCTTCCTGATTACCTTTTTTTGCAAACCCCGTTTGTGTTTTTCCGGTAATACCATATTTTTTTGAAACATCACCGAAAGCACTGTAATCCAAAAATCCCATTTTATTGAGTGCCATACAGCCAAAATCCTGATCACCGGCATCGGTTGTACCCACTAGGATATAATTCCCGTTGGCGTTTACCATAATATCTGAAAGTTCATCTGAAGCTTCATCAAATCCGCCTGTAAATGCTTTACCATAGTTAAATGTGGTGTCGGCTGACCCATTGCTTAATATTCGTTGAACGGTAAAATTTTGAAATGCACTTTTGGCATTCGACATATATTGCGTGCCTCCAATCAGGTAAGTGCCATTGCTTAACGCAACTACTTTTGTAGCTGTGCAGGAATTATTAATAACATTTTTATTGTTGCTATTGGTAATAGGAAATGACCCAACATACATCCCTTCAAATAAAAAGTTTTCATCGATAATTCCACTTGGTGTGAATTTTATTATAGCAGTTTGGTCTAACATAATACTATTGTTTCCACCAACTGCAATTATGTTATTATAAAAATCGAGGTCAAAATCGTTGATTACATAATTACTTTTAACTGTGGGATATGCGGTGCCGAATTTACTTTTTGCCAGCCCATTTATACCGAAAGTTTTATCAGGTGTACCATCTGCCAATAATCGCAGCATAAAAAATTCAGGTGTTTTATCTTTTTCATTAGCTGTGCCGCCAATTAATATTTTGCCATCATATTGCATCATAATTTTGGTTATACTAATTTGATGTGCAACCGGAATTAATATTTTACCATTTTTACCAAAATTAGTTTGTAGTTGCCCTTTATTATTATATTGAGCAACAAAAACCTGTTTGCCTGCATCATATCCTTTTTCGGTAGTGCCTGCAACTAATACATTACCCGATTTATCCATGGTAATTGCTGTAGCATAATCGGCACTTTGTTGTAAATCGGTAATAATTACGCCATTGTTACCAAAATTCAACGCTAATTTTCCTGTTTGAGCATAGCTGATTTGCAGCTTTAAAAGTGCAATGAAAAGTAATGAGTATCGCATTAATTTGTGCATTTTTCCAAAGGTATTTAATATGGTGCTTGAAAGCAAACAATATGCCATGATTTCATTGTGAATAATGACCGTAATACATTTCAAAAAAATTGATAAAAATCAATCATATCAGGCTGTTTAAGTCATACCGACAGCCTTAATAATGCCTATATTTTTGAATTGTAAAATATTCAGTTAACCCATTAAATGAAATGTTATGACACTGGTTAAAAAAGGTTGGACATCGCCATTCAGCAGCAACTATTTGTCAGATTTCTTTAATACTGACAAGTTATTTGGCGATAACTTTTTCACTACCGAACGGATGCCTGCGGTAAATGTAATAGAAAATGAAAAAACGTATGAATTGGAAGTTGCGGTTCCCGGTATGAAAAAAGAAGATTTTAAAGTTGAAGTAAAAGATGGTATGCTTTCCATTTATGCAGAACGCGCCGATGAAAAAATGGAGGAAGAAAAAAACTATACACGTAAAGAGTTTAGTTGTATGTCATTCTCCAGAATGTTTACGCTTCCTGAAAATGTAAAAGACGGTGAAATTGATGCTACATATGTAAATGGAGTACTTACAATTGTTATCCCTAAAACAAGCATAGCAGTTGCACCTGTAAAAAAGGTTGAAGTGAAATAGATAATCAGGTTTTTATCAGTACTTAGTTTTAGAAATGCCCGGTGGTTTGCCGGGCATTTTTTTATGTTTCCTGAAAAACGATATTTTCATCGTTGATTAATGGTAATCCTTTTAATCGCATAATAATTTGTGCAACGGCAATAACATCTTTACTACAGTATTTTGCAATTCTGGATAAATTATTTTCTTTCCAATAAACGGCACCTACCATACTACCATCAATATCATCTTTTGGTGTTGGCACATTTAACACATTGGCTAATAAATGTAAAGAAGTATAATGTTTAAAATCACCAAATTTCCATAAGTCGAGTGTATCTACATGATTTACTTCCCATGGTTTTTTACCATAAATATCTAATACCGGGGGTAGTGGTAATCCGTTAATTAAAAACCGTCGGCATAACCATGGTACATCGAATTCCCGAATATTATGTCCGCACAATTGGTAATCGTTTTTGGAGACATTAATCAGGGTTGGTAAAAACGATTCCAGCAATAATTTTTCATCGTGATTACTAAATGTTTTAATCTGTAAGATGTAGGCTTCGCCTTTTTTTTGCAGGTATCCGCAGGATATTACAATCACTTTTCCAAATTCAGCTAATATGCCGGCTTTAGAAAAATAATAATCTGCAGGGTTTTCTTCTTCTTTTTTAAACCGTCCAACTTTGTCGTCAAAAAGTTTTCGAAAGTCAGGGGACAATTCATGGTAGTCTGGATTGCCCGGAACAGTTTCGATGTCGAAAAAGAACAGGGCTTCGGGATTTACATTTTTAAGCATAATTAAGGGAATTACAATTTTTGGGTGAAAATAAATAAAAATCAGGCAGGTAGTTTATTATACATTGGAATTACCATTCCATTGATGCCAACTCCTTCGTCTGATTGCAGAAATGCGATTACTGCTGCTACATCTGTAATTGGTGTAAATGTTTTAAATTGTTCAGGTGTAGCCCAACTTAAATTATTGGGTGTTTGTAATGTAGCCGGTGCAATACAATTTGCGCGGATATTAAATTCCCGACCTTCTTCGGCAGTGCTTAAGGTAAGTGTAATAACGGCACTTTTGCTCGCGGCATAAACAGCGTTCCCTGCACTTTGATGAATGGCAGGTTTTGCGCCAACTGTAACAATGGAGCCTCCGCCATTAGTTTTTAATACCGGAACAATCTTTTTTAGCAGTAAAAATGTGGGCAAAACATTAAGGTTCATCAAGTGTTGGTAATCCTGCAAACTGTAATCGGCAATTGAAGCTCCTGCCGTGTAACCACCGGCTAAATGCACCAAACCACCAATGTTTTCGCCTTGATGAAACAAATTATCTATCGCCGATTCGTCCGATAAATCAGCTATTACAGCCTTTAGTTGCTTTCCAAAAGCCTCAGGAAACAGGCTTTGAAGTTTATCGATACTTTTTTGGGATACCGCACTGGCTATCAGCTGGTGACCATTTTTCAGCAATTCCGCTGTTACAGCGCTTCCCAGCCCACCATCGGCACCGGTAATAATAATTGTTTTAGCCATTTTTTTATACCAAAATTAAGCTATTGTCATTTGTGGAGGACAATTTCAGGCTTGTTGTGCAGATAGAATTTTAATTTGCAATCAAAAAACGTTTATTTTGTGCAGTATTGTGCAGAAAACTGCCCCTTACAGCTAATCAATATCTTGAGTATGAAAAAATTGACACTTACACTGCTTGTTACAATTGCGACTTTATTTTCTGCACGAACATCATTTGCTCAGCTTTGGGTAATGGGTGATGTAGGCGGTTTTTTAACGGAGGACTTGATAGGTTATGGGGTAAACGCAAGAGGTGCCTTTCATTTTGGTGATTACGACCGCAACATGGCTACTTTGGGCGGTGGTTTCAATATGTTACCTAACGAAACATGGCAATTTGTTGTTTATGATTCAACAGGATTGTTTACCGATACGGTTCCTTCAGTACTAAAAGCGAATGTAATATCAATAGATGCGGACTATCGCAGATACTTTTTCCAAACCGATGCCGATGATTATTTTGCGTTCTATGGTTTAGTTGGTGCCAGCTTGTGGATGGTAAATTCGAAAATGAGCTTAGGTACTTATGTAGATACCATATTTGCTCCACCACTAGGAACTCCTTTAGTACAATCTAATATGAGCGTTAGAATCCCGGTAGGATTTGGTGTTGACTGGACAGTTCGCGGCCGTTTCTGGTGGTATTTTGAAGCCAAAACTGAAATTCCTGTAACTCAGGTGAACAACGATTTTATCGGTAACGATTTTGGTATGAGTTATCATATCAATACCGGTGTTCGTATTCTTCTTTGGGATATTTATTAATTATCCAGTCTGTTTAGTATTTCCCGTATTATTAATAATAATGCGTAGTGCTCTGTCGTACGTAATGTAATTCCACATCCAGTTTATAAATACCATAAATCGGTTGCGAAATCCTACTAATGACATTAAATGGATAAACATCCAAATATACCAGGCAAAATAACCGCCGAAGGAATAAAAGGGTAAATCGACAACTGCACGATGTCTTCCAACGGTTGCCATATTTCCTTTGTTACGATAAATAAAAGGTTGCAGCGATTTATTCTTGTGCAAACGTTTAAAATTGTCAACCAAATTATCTGCTTGTTGCATCGCCACTTGTGCTACTCCCGGATGACCGTTTGGATAGGCACTATCAGTCTGCATTAACGCTATATCACCAATAGCATAAATGTTTTCTTCACCTATAATCTGGTTGAATCCATCAACCAAAATCCTGTTTCCTTTTGTAATTGCATCCGAATTAATGCCATTAATAGTAGCCCCTTTTACTCCTGCCGTCCAAATAACATTTTCAGCAGCAATTGAACTGCCATCTTTTAATAATAATTCGTGACCGGTGTAATCGTTTACCAACGTGTTGAGCCAAACTTTTACGCCCAATTGCTCCAAATATTTTTTTGCCAGTTTGGATGATTTTTCCGACATAGTTGGCAAAACGCGGCCACTGCCTTCAACCAGATGCACTTCCATTTTAGCAGGATCCAATTCGCGGTAATCTGCCGGTAGTACGTTCTTTTTTATTTCTGCTAATGCTCCGGCAAGTTCAACTCCTGTTGGGCCACCGCCAACAATGATAAAATTAAGATTCTGATTTTCGGGTTTTCCTGCGGATTGAATTACTGCATTTTCGAACTGTTGCAAAATTGCACTGCGCATGGTAAGCGCTTCAGGAATGGACTTTAAGGTTAAACTTTTTGTTTCCAGATTTTTGTTGCCATAAAAATTGGTTGTTGCACCTGTTGCAATTACTAAATAATCATAAGCAATTTCACCAATAGTTGTATGAACAGTTTTATGTTGTTTATCAATTGAGGTAACTTCAGCTAATCGAAAAATAATATTGGGATACTTACCAATTTTTCTCCGCAAGGGAAAGGCTATGCTTTCTGCTGTTAATCCCGCAGAAGCAATTTGATACATAAGCGGCTGAAAATTGTGATAATTATTTTTGTCTATTAGCGTTACACGGTAGGGTAGGTTATTAAGTTTTTTTACCATGGTTAACCCTGCAAATCCACCGCCTATTATTACAATGCGAGGGAGTTGAGTATTACTGAATTTATATTGCATTGCCTGAGTGTTTTGTTTATAAGCACAACCCAAAATTCTGCAATTCTGTTCAGTTTATCCTAATTATATCTGCGCAATTAACTAATTGAAAATAAATTAGCTTTGTGATGCAAAAAATCCATTAAATATGGCAAAAACTACAAAAAAGACAGGCTTTGGTTCATTATGCGTTCAACCGGGTAAAACTGATAAAATTATCCTACCGCATAACGAACCTATATATGCCACTACTGCCTATACATTTGAGTCAACCGACCATGCATTGAGTTTATTTGACGACCATCATAAAGGTTATGTGTATTCGCGTTGGGGCAATCCAACTGTAACTATGGCAGAGGAGAAAATTGCCGCTATGGAAACCTTTGGCAGCGAACACAAAGCGAAAGCGCAATTATTTAGTAGTGGAATGGCAGCTATTGCCGCCGTATTGTTATCATGTGCTAAGGCAGGAGATACCATTCTTACCCAAAACCAGCTATATGGTACCACTGACGAACTGATGCAAAAACAATTACGCGATTGGAATATTAATATTACGCGTTGCGATTTAAATGATTTAAAAGCCGTAACAACAATTTTAAAAAACAATAAACAGGTAAAATTGATATATATCGAAACACCATCAAATCCTATGATGGAAATATTTGATATTCAATCAATAGCTGCAATAGCAAAAAAATATGGCTGTCGTGTTGCTGTAGATAATACTTTTTCATCTCCTTATTGTCAGCGACCACTGTTATTAGGTGCCGATTTCTCAGTGCATTCTGCAACTAAATACCTTAATGGTCACGGCAGTGGATTAGGAGGGGTTGTTATTGGCTTGGATATTCCTTTTATGAAAAATGAGATATGGAATAAAGTAAAATTATTAGGAGCTAATTCAAACGCATTCGATAGTTGGCTATTATTACAAGGACTCAAAACGCTTGAATTGCGAATGGAACGTCATTGCGAAAATGCTAAAAAAGTGGCGGCGTTTCTCAGTGCCAATAAATACGTTTCTCAAGTAAATTATTGTGGGAATAAACAACATCCTCAAAAGAATATTATCAAAAAACAAATGCTAGCTCACAGTGGAATGTTGAGCTTTGAATTAAAAGGGGGACTAAAAGCCGGTATTAAATTGATGAATAAAGTAAAGGTTTGTAAAATGGTTACATCGCTGGGCACTTTAGATACATTAATTCAACACCCTGCGAGTATGACACACGTAAATGTTCCGCGCGACAGGAGAGTGGCTGCAGGTATAACCGATGGTCTGGTGCGTTTAAGTGTAGGTATTGAAAATGTGCAGGATATTATTGATGATTTATCGCAAGGGTTAGGCAAATAAAAAAGGGCTGTAAAAATTACAACCCTTTGAATTTATATTTTCATGTTTTAGCAGCTCGCAGCTTCAACTGTCGGACTGATTTTTTTTACCAATCCCTGTAATACTTTACCGGGGCCAACTTCAACAAAATGTGTAGCACCATCAGCTGTCATTTGTAATACACTTTGAGTCCATTTTACCGGAGCAGTTAATTGAGCAATTAAATTATTTTTTATATCTGCCGGGTCTGCAACTGCTTGTGCAGTTACATTTTGATAAACAGGGCAAACAGGATTACTAAAATGCGTGCTGTTGATTGCTTCATATAATTCTATCCGTGCAGGTTCCATCAACGGTGAATGAAAAGCACCACCAACAGGTAATAATAATGCACGTTTTGCACCTGCTGCTTTTAATGCTTCACATGCTTTATTTACAGCCTCGATTTCTCCTGAAATTACAAGTTGACCCGGGCAATTATAATTTGCCGCGACAACAACTCCTTCGGTTTCGTTACAAATACGTTCAACAATATCATCAGCCAAACCTAATACTGCAGCCATAGTTGAAGGTTGCATTTCGCAAGCTTTTTGCATGGCCATTGCGCGTTTATACACTAATTGTAAGCCATCTTTAAATGATAACGTTTTATTGGCAACTAATGCAGAAAATTCCCCTAAAGAATGTCCGGCAACCATATCCGGTGAAAAATTTTCAATAGTAGAAGCAAGAATTACCGAATGTAAAAAAATGGCCGGTTGTGTAACTCTGGTTTGTTTTAATGCTTCTTCCGTACCATTAAACATGATATCTGTTATAGCAAATCCTAAAATAGCATCCGCTTCGTCAAACAGCATTTTTGCAGCAGGATTATTTGCGTACAAATCTTTACCCATTCCCGGAAATTGAGAACCTTGACCGGGGAAAACATAAGCTTTTTTCATTGATTATTAAAATTGAAAGTGGTTGATTATTTATTTTATTGCTTTAGCACTCATAACAAAAAAAACATCACGCGACAATGCCCAACCACTGTCTTTGTCTTTATTATATTTTAAAGGCGCTACTAAAATAATTTTATCTTCTAGTGCAATAACTTTATACACTACGTAAGATTTTACTTTATCAGGGTCTGCAATGCGGGCATCTAAATCACCTAATTTTTCAGGCCAGGAATCTTCGGTATGATTACCCTTTATTTCATCAATTAAATAGTTGGAAAGGCCGGCGATTTTCATCATCTCAATTTCACCTTCATTTAATTCATAAGTACTATACAATTCACCTGCATCAATTATTTCAACGCGTTGACATTTGGTGCCTTCAATTTTGTATTTTTTCGATTGTGCGTTTAGACTGGTACTGCCTATGATTAAAAGCATAGCCAAAACCATTTGTATGTTTTTCATATCAATAAGTTTAGGCTGTAAATGTAAATAATAATCGGAAATTATTTACTCAAACGGGCTGAAATCAGGTTGATGAACTCGTTCCTGGTTTGCATAGTTTGAAACTGACCGGTAAATGCTGAAGTGGTTGTAACAGAATTTTGTTTTTGAACACCACGCATCATCATACATAAATGACTAGCTTCAATAACAACGGCTACACCATGCGGTTGAAGTGTGTTGTCAAGGCAATGTAGTACTTGTTGCGTTAAACGTTCTTGCACCTGCAATCTCCTGGCATAAATGTCGACAACTCTTGCAATTTTACTTAATCCAACAATTTTTCCATTAGGTATATAAGCAACGTGAGCACGTCCAAAAAATGGCAGCATATGGTGCTCACACATAGAATAAATTTCAATATCCTTTACAATTACCATTTCACTGCACTCTTCAGTAAACATGGCGCTACGCACAACTGCTTCCGCATCCTGATCATAACCTTGCGTTAAAAATTGCATGGCTTTGGCAATACGTTCAGGGGTTTTTTGTAATCCTTCACGTTCAGGGTCTTCCCCCAAATGATTAATAATCGATTTATAATTTTCGGTGAGTGCAGCTATTTTATCCATTCCGTATTGTTCTACTTTTTTATAGAACTGACCTGTTGGGTTGTTATTTTCCATTATTGAGTTGGTTTATTCACCGTAATACTCCGCAGCAATATTTTCGGTTTCCTGAAGTTTTATGCAGTGTAAAACGCCGCCTGTAATTAATGGTTCAATTAACTTCCAAATTACTTTACAAAAATTTTCTGTACTGGGCTGAACCTCTTTAAAATAGGGTGTATCAGTGTTTAGATTTTTGTGATCAAACAACTCTACAATTTCTTTTTTGATAAGGTCGCTCAGTTTTTTGGCATCCATAATAAACCCCGTATCAGGGTCCGGATTGCCTTTTACAGTCACAAAAAGCTGATAATTATGTCCATGCCAGTTCTTATTGGCGCATTTGCCAAAAACTTCGAAATTCTTTTCTTCCGACCATTTATTGTTATACAGCCGATGGGCAGCGTTAAACGTTTCACGTCTGGTAAGATAAACCATGGTGCAAAGATAACACTCTATGTGTTTTAAGACGATAAAATGGTGATTCTGTTCCGGTTAGGAAGCAAAACAAGGGTTTAAGCTGCTAAAATGGCCACTTTTTTAGGGTCTTTGGAGTCAACCTTTACTTGCAATGTTCTGCCTTTTTGATAATGGCGCATCTCCTCTTTTTTAACATTATGCTTAAGTTCCACTTCATAAGGAACCATGGTCCGGTGACGGATTTCTAATAATAAACCGATTCGCGGATTGTGGTCCACTGTTTTACCGGTTTCCCAAACATCCAAAATTATAGCCATTGCCGGTTCTCCGGATTTCATAATATCTAAAGCCACAAATGCCGGTCTGAAGAAAAACCAATATCCGGCAAATCCAACAGCACTAGTCAAAATGAAAGTGGCAATCCCGTAAGTCCACTGAAATACAGAAATTACCCCTATCGCCGTAAATGCGATACCTAGAAATAACCAAACAACATAATTGGGTAGCCCGAACTGTTTAACCATAATGCTATACCTGTGTTTTAATGGTATTAATGTTAATTAACTTTATATACGTAAAATTGTACCGAATTGTTCGCAAAATCAATCAACTTTTTCACATTTTTATCTGAATAAAGCTGTTCATGAATAAATTTTCAATCACTTTCACCTTCCTGATATGCATGTTTGGGGCCAAAAATATGGTTGGTCAATCGCAAATAGACACTATAAAAGTTAAAGCGGATGTTCAAATTACCGTCCAAAAGTTGTTTGACGCCATGCGGAATAATGATAGTGCAACATTACATACCATTTTTACAACAAATGCAAGGCTTCTGAGCGTAGCATCCGAAAAAGGAGATATAAAGGTTTTTGAAACTCCAATTGCAGATTTTATTGATGCCGTTGGCCAGCCGAAAAAAGAGGTTTGGAATGAAGTAATTTGGAGTTATTCCATAGAATTGAATAATGAAATTGCCAGTGTTTGGTGTCCATATTCATTTTTTCTGGAGCAGAACGGGCATAAACAATTATTACATTGCGGTGTTAATTCAATTGAATTATACCTGAGCGATAATGGCTGGCAAATTACACAAATCACCGATACCCGCGAGGAGACAGGATGCAGAGAAAATTAATTCAATCGCCTAACAACTTATTTTCGTAAATAAACGCATTAACCCGATACCAAACCAGTGAATAAAACTATTGATAAGCTTTTAACTAAAGATGTAATTCCGGATTTTTTAATCAGACAAAATATCAGGAAACTATTACGTCAGCGGCTGATTGACGAAACCAAACCCAACCAGGAACTCCAACAACAGCATCTCATGCGCATTGTTGATGAATTAAAAAAATCGCCAATCGCCATTGAAACCAAGGCCGCCAACGAGCAACACTATGAATTACCAACGGCATTTTTTCAATTGGTAATGGGAAAACATATGAAATATTCCAGTTGTTATTGGAATGCTTCAAC
>DAORKJ010000018.1:0-28722 GCA_035439505.1 Chitinophagales bacterium | reverse complement strand
ATGTTAACGGCTGAAGGAAAGTTATTTGTACATATCTTCACGCATCAATCATTTACGTATTATTTCGATGTAATAGATGAAAGTGATTGGATGAGTAAATATTTTTTTACCGGCGGAATAATGCCATCTGATGATTTATTATTATATTTTAATAACGATTTGAAAATTCAACATCATTATCATTGGGATGGCACACATTATGAAAAAACAGCAAATTGTTGGCTGGAAAACATGGATAAAAACCGCAATACAATCATGCCAATTTTGTCTGATACTTATGGTGCCGACCAGGCTACAAAGTGGTGGGTATATTGGCGGATATTTTTTATGGCCTGTGCCGAACTCTGGGGCTACAATAAGGGTAGAGAGTGGTTTGTTAGTCACTATTTATTTGTAAAAGCTTAATTCACTATAATGCAAATTGCTATAATAGGAACAGGAATTGCGGGTATGGGATGTGCGCATCGTTTACATAAGATGCATGATATTACTGTTTATGAACAAGATAATTATATTGGTGGTCATACCAATACCGTTTATGTAAATGAAGGGGAAAATCGCATTCCCATTGATACGGGGTTTATTGTTTTTAATAATGAAAATTACCCACATTTAAATGCACTGTTTAACACAATAAAAGCGCCAATAAAAAAAACATCTATGAGTTTCGCTGCACATATCGTGCATGAAAACATTGAGTATTGTGGGAGTAGTTTAGATGGCTTATTTGCTCAGCGTAAAAATATTTTCTCACCAAGATATGTCCGTTTTTTAATGCAATTGAATGCTTTTAATAAGGTATGCTTAGAAGTGCTTGAAAAGTCTGAACTGCAATCCTTATCAATTGCTGAATATGTAAATAGTAAGGGCTGGGGGAAAGATTTATTAAATTGGTATATATTACCAATGAGTTCTGCTTTGTGGAGTACGCCTCCCGATACCAGTGCGCAATTTCCTGCTCTTACGTTGGTGCGCTTTTTCAAAAATCACGGATTTTTAGGATTAAATACGCAGTTTCAATGGTACACTGTAGATGGTGGTAGTGAAGAATATAAAAAACGATTGATTGCTCCATTTAAAGATAACATACAAATCAATGCAGGTGTTGTTGGAGTGAAAAAAGTAGAAGGTAAAATTGAGGTGAAAACAAAAAACGGTGACACTAAAATTTTTGATAAGGTTATAATTGCGACGCATGCTGATCAAGCGCTTAGGATGTTGCAAAACCCAACGGAACATGAAACACAATTATTGTCGTGTTTTTCCTATCAGCAAAACAAAGCAACTTTGCATACAGATTCGGCTTTAATGCCTTCTGTTAAAAAAGTATGGAGCAGTTGGAATTATCGAACCGAATTAATTGATAAAAATTTAGTGGCTTCCTGCACATACTGGATGAATAGTTTACAGGATGTGTCGAAACAAAAAAATTATTTTGTCACAATTAATGACCCGGGAACAATAAAAAAGGAAGCAATTATCAAGGAAATAATGTATGAACATCCGGTATTTACCGTTGATGCAATGCAGGCGCAGCAGCATTTATCGAAGTTAAATAAAAATGGACAGCTCTATTTTTGCGGAAGTTATTTCCGATATGGCTTTCATGAGGATGCCCTGATGAGTGCCAATGCCGTTTGCGATTTAATTGAAATGCAACAATAATGTGTTAACTTACATTTGATTAAAATGGATTCAGCTTTATATAATTGCTTAGTAATGCACAACCGGTTAGCTCCAAAAAAGCACAGGTTTCATTACCATGTATTTATGTTTTGGCTCGATATTGATAAGTTGGAACAAACAACTCAATCAAGTAAATTATTTGCTTATAATAAACGTGGGATTTATAGTTTTTGGGATACCGACCATTTTAAATATCCCGCAGGTGATGCGCGAAATGGTTTAACAACAAGGCAAAAGCTCAATGATTATTTGCTGTCTGTTGGTATAACCAAAATGCCTACCCAAGTATTTTTAACCACGCATGTGCGCATGTTGGGGTATGTATTTAATCCGGTAAGCTTTTATTTTTGTTATGATGAACAAGGCACCTGTAATTTTGTTGTTACCGAAATAAGTAACACTTTCGGTGAAATGAAATTGTTTTTGGTAGATGCAAAAAACGGGGAGAAATTTGAGCAAAATGCACAAAAATATTTTTACGTTTCACCATTTACAGATATGGATACCGAGTTCGAATTCCGATACAAAGTACCGGATGCAAAACTCAATATTCAAATTAATGTTAAGGAAAAATCAGGGGATAAATTTTTTATCAGCACTTTAGCCGGCGATAAACAAGTTTTGAAAGATGCCCGTTTACTCTGGTATTTATTACGTTTTCCTTTTATCACCATCAGGGTAATGACGGCAATACACTGGCAAGCGCTGTTATTGTGGCTTAAAAAAGTACCATATCACAAAAAATCAGACGATGCACAATTGCAACGTGATATTTTGAATGTGAAAAAATAAACTTAATTTTAATCGGCAACTCAATATGAAGTTTTATAAAAATATTATCCTGAAAAGTCTGCAACCCATGCAAAAGGGGTACCTGAATATAACGCTTGCAGATGGCAGCACTATGGAATTGGGTAATAAAAGCAATCAATATCATGCGGATGTGCAAGTACATGATGATAATTTTTTCAAGCGGGCATTTTTATTTGGCGACATTGGTTTTGCCGAAGCGTATATGGCCGGTGAATGGACAACATCTAATTTAACTGCATTACTTTCCTGGTTTTTACTAAATGTTGATACAGCTCCAACCTTATCGGGTTCAACCGCTAAAACACTAATTTTAAATGCATTTCAATTTGCTAATAAAATTTTTCATAGTAAACGGAAAAATTCTGTCACCGGTTCTAAAAAGAATATAGCAGCACATTACGATTTGAGTAATGAGTTTTTTAGTTTATTTCTCGATAAAACAATGACGTATTCTTCTGCCTATTATACAGCACCAAAACAGGAGCTGGAAAAAGCGCAATTCGAAAAATATGAAAGTTTGTGCCAATCGTTGAAATTAAATCAGGAGGACCATTTATTGGAAATAGGCACCGGCTGGGGCGGGTTTGCCATGTATGCGGCACAAACCTATAAATGTAAAATAACCACAGTTACAATTTCCAAACAACAATTTGATTTTGCAACGCAGCGTATTAAACAGGAAGGCCTGGAACATTTAATAGAAGTTCAATTAAAAGATTACCGATTAATTGAAGGCAAATATGATAAAGTTGTTTCTATAGAAATGATAGAAGCTGTCGGCGCTCAATATTTAAAAGTGTATTTTGACAAAATACAATCAGTACTTAAACCTTCAGGTGTTTTGGCTATTCAGGCAATTGTATGTCCTGATTCCCGTTTTGAAGCTTTTAAAAAGAACGTAGATTTTATTCAAAAACATATTTTCCCGGGCAGTTTACTTCCAAGCATTGGCGCCATTAACACAGCAATAAATGAAACGGGCGATTTGTTTATGTTCGGCTTAAAAGATATGGGTAAAAGTTACGTAATTACCCTTTCTGAATGGCGGAACAGGTTTAACCTAAATGTCGAAAAGGTCCGCCAACTGGGCTTCGACGATGAGTTTATCCGCAAATGGAATTATTATTTCTCCTATTGCGAAGCCGCATTCGATATGCGGAATATTAATGTCGTGCAAATGGTTTACACCAGGCCTAATAATTATAATTATTAAATTTACAGCGTGAAACAATGTATTTCTGCCTTTTTTAGTTTTTGGCTTTTTGCCGGCACTGCATTTGGGCAGCTAATTCCTGCTGAGGATTGGACACAAACGGACTGCAATGGCGTTGAACACAACCTTTTTTCTGAATTGGATGCAGGTGAGGTTGTTTTAATGGAAATTGTGATGTTAGATGGTTGTATGCCTTGCATCAATGCTGCACATTATATGGCTCCGGTAATTGAATATTACAATGCGAATTATGATAATAGAATTAATTATTACACTTTCGGTTTTGATGATTCGTATAGTTGCAGCCAATTGATTGATTGGAAAACTGAAAATTCCATCATCTGCAATGCTCAATTTGTTGAAGGAGAAGCTATAGCTGCTAATTATGGCGGAATGGGAATGCCTACAATTATTGTTGCAGGAAGGTCATCGCATGTGGTATGTTATAACAAATTTGGATTTGGTCCGCTCGATACAGCCAACTTAGCCAATGCTTTTGAATATGCTTTGGGACTAACAGAAACTTTGGCAATAGAAAACCCGGAAAAAAGTATGCAAGTGTATCCTAATCCGGTGCACGATGTTCTGCATTTTGACATGAATGGAACAGCTGATATAAGCATTAAAAATTTGGCCGGGGTTACTATAATGCAGCAAACAGGTATAAATCATATTGATGTAAACAGCCTGCCCGCAGGATTATACTTCTACGAAATAAACGCTGCTACCTTTTCCGGTTCCGGTAATTTTATCAAAAATTAATATTTGTGCATCACCATTAATGGTAAATTGCTGTGGTAAAGCACATCTACTGCTGTATCCTTGTTTAATAATCGTTGCAAGCCATTGTGTTTATGTGCGGTTAATGCAATTAAATCAATTCCCCTTTTTTGAATATACTGCTGCCAGGCAACGCGCAAAATTTCGCCATCTACGGTTTCATAACTTATAGGAATTTCGTGATGGTCATTTTTTATTTTTTCGCCTAACGCAAATAATTTTTCTTCAGTACCAATTTCATTAATATTAAAATGAACAATATGTAAATTGAAGGAATAGGGTTGTAGTAAGTTGATTAATTTACCAATAGAAATTATATCATGATCATCCATATCGCTCATATAAAGAATTTCTTTTGGTTGAGCATACTCAAAATGCTGTGGCAAAATGAGCACCGGAAAATGTGTTTTTTGCATTACTGATTGTGTCACACTGCCAAAAAACAATCTGTCCATCCTATTATGGTGATGTCTTCCTAAAATGATAAGCTGTGGTTGAATGGCGGCGGCTTTCGATAAAATTATTTCATCAGGAAGACCATTTTCAACTGTGCTGTAAACCGGCAAATCTTTTCCTGCTTGGGCTAAAGATTCACGAAATAAGGTTGCAAACTTTTCCATATCTGCATCAGCCTCAGCTCGCATTTTAAATAAAATATCAGTAGTGTATTTTTCAACGCCGGTACCATCAAAATCACTGCGCTCTTCTTTTACAAAAGGGTCATCAACTGCATGCACTAAGTGCACCTCGGCATTTTGTGCAATCACCAGCGGCAAGAGGTAAGATAAGGTTTGAGCAGCGTTTTCAGACAAATCGGTAGGAATCAGTACTTTTTTCATAACCTGGATTTTATCGAAAGTTACGATGCTTTAGCCCGTTAAAATAGATATAAAGTCACCATTTTGAATTTTTTTACAACTTTTATTTTGTTTAACTGTTACTTAATATCATTAAACAATTTATCTTTACATTATGGCAGCTATCTATTCCATTCGCGACCTGGAGTCACTCTCAGGTATAAAGGCACATACAATCAGGATTTGGGAGCAACGGTATGGTATACTCAATGCGAGCCGTACAGAAACAAACATCCGGTATTACTCTGAGGCTGAGCTAAAATATTTGATGAGTCTGGCGTTACTGAATAGAAATGGTTATAAAATCTCCAAACTGGCTAAAATGACACATGATCAGGTGTCCGGGTTGGTTACAGCCATGATTCAGGCCCCTAATGAATTCAATAACCAGATAGAAGGCCTAACCATTGCTACCATTGCATTTGATGAGGAAAAGTTTGAGAAAATACTCAACACCTGTATTTTACAATTGGGCTTTGAAGATGCCATTAAGAAGGTTGTTTTTCCCTATCTCCAGAAATTGGGTATGTTATGGGTTTCAGGGACAATTATAGCCGCTCAGGAGCATTTTATGACCCAACTACTTCGGCAGAAATTGCTTGTGGCCATTGATGGTCAAACCACTAAGTATGATGATCAAAGCCGCGAGTTTGTGTTGTTTTTACCAAATGGCGAATGGCATGAACTGAGTTTGTTGTTTTTGAGCTACCTGTTAAAAAGTCGTAACCATAAGGTTGTGTATTTAGGCCCGAGTGTCCCCCTTAACGATGTAATACAAGTTGGTGAAACCCTACAGCCGGATGGGTTTTACACCATTATAACCACTAACCCTACAGCATTTACGGTTAGCGATTACCTAAACAAACTGGCTGATAAATTTCCGGAAAGTAAGGTTTTTGTCAGTGGCTCTCAAACTATTGCCCCAATTAAGGGTTTATCGGCAAACGTGTATGTAATTGAAAGTTTGGAAACAGTGGTGGCACAATTAGAAAACCTTGCTGTAGCTTGATTTCATAGTTTTGTTAAACATTTAACAAAAAAGATTAAACAAAAATTTGGAATTACGGCATTTCATGGCTTACTTTGTATAAAAATCTGAATATGACAAACACTGAATTCGAATCACACATCATTCAACTAAAATCGCCACTTAAGGCTTTTGCGTTGAACCTGACTCGCGACAGAGACGATGCGCTTGATTTAGTGCAGGAGACATATATGCGTGCTTTGTCCAATCAAGATAAATTCAACGATGGTACCAATCTGAAAGCATGGTTACTTACCATCATGAAAAACATTTTCATCAATAATTACCGCAAAGCGTCAAAACGCAACACTGTTTCAGATACTTCAGAAAATTTATTTTTATTGAATTCCAGTGTTGGGGCTATTGCCAATCAGGCTGAGAATGACTTTGTGATGAAAGACCTCATCAAGGCTATTAACCAGTTAGATGAAGATTACAAAAAACCATTTATCATGCATTACCAGGGTTATAAATATGAAGAAATAGCCGACGTAATGAACCTCCCTTTAGGAACCGTTAAAAGCAGAATATTTTTTGCTAGAAAACAAATGAAAGATTTTTTGGAAAACAAAGGATTTGACAGATATTAATTGCTACTATTTAGTAAATAGAAAAATCCTGGTTAGCCTTTGTTAATCAGGATTTTTTATTGCTCATATAATTCGATAGGTAAATCATCAGGGTCTGCAAAAAATACAAATCGTTTACCTGTATATTCATCTATTCTGATGGCCTCGAAAGTAATTCCCAAAGCACTTAATTTTTTGGTCGCAGCATCTAAATCTTTCACGCTAAAACAAATATGCCGCAAACCTCTGGCTTCCGGATACGACAGCCGTGGAGGTGCATCTTCAAAAGAAAATAATTCTATAGCTGTATATTCATTTACTCGTAAATCCAACTTCCAGGAATTGCGCGCTGCTCTGTAGTTTTCAGCAATAATTTCAAAACCTAATATCTCATGATAAAAGTGTTTCGATATGTGATAATCCGAACAAATGATTGCAATATGATTTACGCCTGTTATCATCCGTAATTAAAAAAGGCATCTTCCAAATGTTGAATTTGCCATTCATTTATTTTAGTTTTAAAGATAGCAATAACATCGAAACGCAAAGGTAAATTGAGTTGATGCTGAAACATAAATTCAGATGCCGCCCGGCTCATCAATCTTTGCTTTTTGGCACCTACTGCTTCTTCCGGATATCCAAACAGATAGTTTGTTCGCGTTTTTACTTCTACAAATAAAACATGTTGGCTGTTGGATGCGATAATATCCACCTCAGCTCGTCCAAATCTGTAATTTTTGGCCAAAATTGTATACCCTTTATTTTCGAGAAATTCGGCAGCTTTCTCCTCTCCAAGCCTCCCCAATTCGTTATGCCTGCCCATAATAATGTATTTTTGTGTTTCAGAACATGGACAAATATATTGATAGATTTCCTCAACAACTACTGGAAGCCGTGGAAATCGGGCTCACTGCATCGGATTTTAAGCTCCAAAACCCTCTACATCATATTGTAATTTCTGGTATGGGTGGCTCCGGAATTGGCGGAATGCTGATAAAGGACATCCTCAAACAGCGAATTAAGACACCGATTGAAATAATAAATGACTACACATTGCCTTTACATTGTGGCGATAATACTTTGGTGATTTGTTCCAGTTATTCAGGAAATACAGAAGAAACCCTTGCCACCTTTGACCAGGCGCTGCGAAAAAAATGTATGATTGCCTGCGTTACAACAGGGGGGAAGTTATTAGAAAAGGCCATTAAAAATAACTTACCGCATATTATTATCCCGGGAGGTATGCCACCACGTTCATGTTTAGGATATTCTACCGTAGCACAATTATTTGTATTAAAATGTGCCGGAATCATCAACGATTATTTTGTTGAAGAAATAAAAGAAGCTGCACATTTATTAATCAATAAACGAGATGATATCCAATTGACTGCAAAAACATTGGCCGATCAGTTGCAACAAACAATTCCGATAATTTATGGTGATGCGACTTTACAGGCAGTTGTGTTAAGATGGAAGCAACAAATTAATGAAAATGCAAAAATGCATTGTTTTTGTCATGTGATTCCTGAAATGAACCACAACGAACTGGTTGCTTATCACACCAAAAATTCAGCTATAGCAGCAGTATTTCTGCGCCATGAAAATGAACACCCGCAAACAACACGCCGATTTGAATTGGTAAATGAATTAATTAGTGATAAAGTGGGTTGTACTGTGGTTGTTGGTTCAGCAGGTAATCACGCAATTGAAAATATGTTTTACCTAATACATCTGGGCGATTGGATGAGTCTTTACTTATCAATACTCAAAGGTGTTGACCCTATTAAAATCGACATGCTCGATTGGTTAAAAACAGCATTGGAAAAAAAATAATGCAACTCGTTCACTTTCGCGATTTAGGAAAAATGGAATACGGCTATGCATGGAAATTGCAGGAAAGTATTTTCAATGATATCGTACAAAAAAAACTCAAAAACAGAGTACTGAATGATGAAGAACAATTAACTTATTCCCATCAATTATTATTTGTTGAACACGACCCGGTAATAACATTAGGAAAAAGTGCCAATGAAAATAATGTGTTATTAAACGAAACATTGTTAAATCAACACGGCGTAAGTTTATTTCATATCAACAGAGGAGGTGATGTAACTTATCACGGCCCCGGTCAAATTGTTGGATACCCCATTTTGGACCTGGATTATTTTTTTACCGATTTGAGTAAATATTTACGAAGTATTGAAGAGGTAATTATTTTAACGCTTGCTGATTACGGCTTACAAGGTGAACGTTTACCTGGTGCAACAGGCGTTTGGTTAGATGCAACCAATAAAAATGCACGTAAAATTTGTGCTATTGGCATCAGAAGCAGTCGCTGGGTTACCATGCACGGATTTGCCTTTAATGTAAATACCGATTTAAATAATTTTAAACTAATTATACCTTGTGGTATTCAGGATAAGGCTGTAACTTCATTAGAAAAAGAATTGGGCAAACAAATCCCGCTTGATGAAGTGAAGGCAAAACTTAAACAACATTTTGCTACCGTTTTTAATTGTAAATTAATCTGATGCAGGAATTTGATGATGATCTAGAAATTGGTGATTTAGGTGCTGAATCCGATGAAGAATTATACGAACATTATCGTGTAGTTACAGACCGGAAACAAGAACCTTTGCGCATCGATAAATTTTTATTTAACCGTATTGAAAACATTTCCAGAACGCGCATTCAAAGTGCCGCTGAAGCAGGATGTATTTTAGTCAACCAAAAACCGGTTAAATCGAATTATAAAATAAAACCATTCGATGAAATAGTTGTTGTATTGCCACAAAAACCGGCAAAATATGATGTTAGGGCAGAAAACATTCCTATTGATATTGTTTATGAAGATGATGATGTAGTATTAATAAATAAAAAACCCGGGATGGTAGTGCACCCCGGGCTGGGAAATTTTTCAGGAACTTTAGTAAATGCCTTGTTGTATCATTTCGAACAACTCCCGCCTAAACAAGATGAACCTTATCGACCGGGTTTAGTGCATCGTATCGATAAATTTACTTCAGGATTAATTATTGCTGCAAAAAATGAATTTGCGATGGCGCATTTGGCCAAACAATTTTTTGACCATACCATTAACCGTCGTTATAATGCATTAGTGTGGGGTGAATTTGATGAACAAGAAGGAACAGTGGTTGGCAATATAGCCAGACATCAACGATATAGAAAATTATTTACTGTATATCCTCCCGGAGGGGAAATTGGCAAACATGCGGTTACGCATTATAAAGTACTGGAAAGTTTTGGTCATACCAGTTTAATTGAATGTAAACTTGAAACAGGTAGAACGCACCAAATAAGAGTGCACATGCAACATATTGGCCACCCTGTGTTTAGCGATAATACTTATGGTGGTGATAAAATCGTTAGAGGTACTATTTATACCAAATACCGACAGTTTGTAGACAATTGTTTTGCGTTAATACCGCGTCAGGCATTACACGCTCGTTCTTTAGGATTTATTCACCCTAAAACAGGAAAAGAAATGTATTTTGAAACCGAATTACCCGATGATTTTTTAGCAGCAACTGAAAAATGGCGGGCTTATTCGAAACATATAAAACCGTAAAAATTAGTATCTTTCGATTTTATGCGAGCAGGAATTTACCTCATATTAATACTCGTTTGTTGTAGCAGCAATTTATTATTTGCGCAGGAAAAATGCGGAACATCAGCTATTCTGGAACAAATGCAAACTACTAATCCGGAAATATATGCTAAAATAAAAGAGCGAAGTAAAACACAGGTTAATGCCAAAATTACTGATGACATTTATGTAATTCCTGTTGTAGTGCATATTGTATACAACACTGAAGCGGAAAATATTGATGATACTCGTGTTTACACTCAGATAAATGTTTTAAATGAGGATTTTCGTCGCTTAAATGCCGATACTGTAAATACACTTCCGGGTTTTGAATCAGTAGCTGCAGATGTGGGTATTGAATTTTGCCTTGCATTTTATGACCCTAATGGTGATTCTACTACCGGAATTATCAGAACATATACGGATACTACGGAATGGTTGTTGAGTTTTTCAGAAGAAGTAAAAGAAACGAGCCAAATGGGTGATGATGCCTGGCCCGCATCCTCTTATCTGAATATTTGGGTTTGCGATTTGCAGGATGGCATTCTAGGTTACGCTGTTTCACCTGGTGCAAGCCCCGAAGTAGATGGCGTTGTTATAGATTATAAAAACTTTGGTATAGCTGATGTTAGTTCTAAACCATATGATTTAGGTCGCACCTGTACTCATGAGGTTGGACACTGGTTAGGATTAACCCATGTTTGGGGAGATGATGGCGGAACCTGCGCAGGTTCAGATGGTATCAACGACACTCCCGATCAGGCTGAAGCAACTTATGGTTGTCCAAATACAGTTTTAGTAGATGCATGTTCACCAACGGCGCCTGGCATCATATATCAAAATTATATGGATTACACAGATGACGCTTGCATGAACCTGTTTACCGAAGATCAAAAAACCAGAATGCGCTCAGTAATGGAAACATATAGAGCGTCTTTGCTCACTTCTGCAGCAGGTTGCAACGAAATTGGCCCGCTCCCCGGTGACATAGCCGAAATTCTTGTCTATCCTGTCCCTACCTCCGGTCAGTTTACCGTATCAATCAAGAACTTTTTAGGTTATCAGGATAATTTTAATATCGCTGTTTATAATAGCCTTGGCCAAATAATTGCCTCTGCAAACCCCTCTGCAGCCAACAATGTGGCTCAATATTTCGATTTAAGTTATTTAGCTTCAGGTTGTTACATAGTTCAGGTGTTTAATGGAACCTACTTCTTGACCCAACAATTTATGGTATATTAAACCATAAAGTTCAATTGTTTGCAAATTGTCAATAAGCGGCCAATTTTCAAATAAACTTTTACAGATATGGTAAAATTTTAGGGGTTCTGTTTAACTTTGTTGACAATCTGTAAATTTAATCCTAATCAATAATGAAAAAAGCTTTATTTGCCGGTTTATTGCTGGCTTTATCAACGGTTAGTTTTGGACAAACTGTAGTTCGTTGTGGCTCAAATACTTACCTTAAACAATTAGAAACTAATTTTCCTGAAGAATTTGCTGCAATTAAGGAAGCTGCAATAAAACGAGATGCAAACAAGGTGTCTACTACCTACAAAACCAATGGTGGCGTTTATACCATTCCTGTTGTGGTGCATGTGGTGTATAGCGCTGCTTCGCAAAATATTGACGATGAATTTATTTTATCTCAAATTGATGTTTTAAATGCTGACTATAGAAGACTTAACGATGATGCAGATGAAACTCCTGCAGCATTCGAAGGATTAGCAGCTGATGCTCAAATTGAGTTCTGTTTGGCTCAACAAGACCCTGATGGTGTTGCACATAGCGGTATCACCAGAACGGAGACTGATATAAGCAGCTGGAGTTTATTTGTTGGTGTTGGTGCAGATAACTATTCAGATAACGTTAAATTTACAGATAAAGGCGGTGAAGACGCTTGGCCTAAAACTGATTATTTAAATATTTGGGTATGTAACCTTACCGGAGGTGTTTTAGGTTATGCAACTCCACCAGGTGGTCCTTCCGGAAAAGATGGTGTAGTTATCGGCTACAAATATTTTGGTGATGGCAGTCCGGGTGGCGTTTATAATAAAGGCCGCACAGCAACACACGAAGTTGGACACTGGTTAGGCTTAAATCATACTTGGGGTGATGACGATTTTGCTGCTGAACCGCAATGTGGTGGTTCTGACGGTATTTCGGATACACCTAATCAGGAAGATGCTACTTATGGCAATCCTTCTTTCCCTCGTTTGGACGATTGTTCTCCTTCCAGTCCGGGTATCATGTTTATGAACTATATGGACTATGTGGACGATGGTGCTATGAATATGTTTTCAGAAGACCAGGCTGCTGAAATGCGCGATGTAATAGAAAATGACCGTGAATCTTTATTGACTTCTCAAGGTTGTGTGCAAGGTGGTGTAGATGTAAATGAAGTTTTAAAAAATCAATTAATACAATTAAGTATTTATCCGAACCCTTCTAGTGGTGAATTTGTTTTTGAAATGAAGAATTTCGTTCATAACGAACTTACTATTGAAGTATACAACTTAACAGGTCAGTTAATCGACCAGATAATTACCACGAATAAAGGTGAAGAACATGTTGTAT
Source organism: Chitinophagales bacterium (assembly GCA_035439505.1). Taxonomy (GTDB): domain Bacteria; phylum Bacteroidota; class Bacteroidia; order Chitinophagales; family BACL12; genus UBA7236. Next base: position 15,593 of record DAORKJ010000018.1, on the reverse strand, counting down.
TTGATGCCAGCAATTTAAGCGCAGGCGATTATATGGTTAAAGCTTCAGATGGTGAGTTTTACCTGACTCAAAAAATTACTGTTATTAAATAATAGTATGCTTAATTATCAATAAATAATTATAGAGTGGTTGGGAATAAAACCTAACCACTCTTTTTTTATATAAATTTTCGAAGATGACACGTGAAGATGATATTCAGCAATTAATTGAAACTACTACAACCAATGAGCAATTGCGCTCAATTGCAAAAAAAGTACTTGCCGGACAACGCATTTCTTTTGATGAAGGTGTAACGCTTTATGAACAGGCAAGTTTGAGTTTTGTAGGAACATTGGCAGATTATATTCGCACCAAAAAACATGGAAGTGTTACGTACTTTAACCGTAATTTCCATATTGAACCAACCAATCTTTGTGTATTCGATTGTAAATTTTGTTCCTATTCGCGTTTGCTCAAACAAAGAAGTGAAGGTTGGGTGATGTCGAGTGATGAAATGTTGGATATTGTTCGTTCTTACCAAAACAAACCGGTTACTGAAGTGCATGTTGTTGGTGGTGTTTTACCGGAATTAAATTTGAGATGGTTTGCTGATATAATCCGCGATATTAAAATTCTGCGTCCTGATTTGCATGTGAAAGGATTTACTGCTGTTGAATTGGAATACATGATTCGCAAAGCAAAAATGTCGATTCGAGAAGGATTACAATTTTTAAAAGATGCCGGATTAGGTTCTTTACCCGGAGGCGGTGCAGAAATATTTGACGAAACTGTTCGCTCACAAATTTGTGCTGATAAATGCGATTCAGCAACCTGGCTTGAAATACATAAAACTGCTCATGAATTAGGAATGCCAAGTAATGCAACAATTTTATATGGACATGTTGAAAGTTATACCAACAGAGTGGACCATATGGAGCGTTTGCGTAAATTACAAGATGAAACAGGTGGATTTAATTGTTTTATTCCGCTGAAATTCAGGAATAAAAATAATCAGATGGAAAATGTGCAGGAAGTGAGTGTGATTGAGGATTTACGCAATTATGCTATTGCAAGAATTTATTTAGATAATTTCCCACATATCAAAGCATATTGGCCAATGATTGGTCGCCAAAATGCACAGTTAAGTCTCAATTTCGGTGTAAATGATATAGATGGTACTATTGACGATACCACAAAAATTTATTCAATGGCCGGCGCCGAAGAACAATCACCGGTAATGACCACAAAAGAAATTTGTGAACTGATTCTAACAGCTGGAAAAATTCCTGTGGAAAGAGATACAGTTTATCATACCATAAAAAATTATGCTAATGTTGATTTAGATGCTGAATTTGGTGTCGATCATTTTGTGAATTTGCCTATAATTAATAACTGATTTGGAAAAGGAAATATTTATTATCCGACATGGGGAAACCGATTTCAACCAGTTGGGAATTGTTCAGGGAAAAGGTGTGAACAGCTCTATCAATGCTAATGGAACACAACAAGCTCAGGCATTTTTTGAAGCTTATCGTAACGAAAATTTTGAAAAAATTTATATTTCCCAATTACAAAGAACTGCGCAAACAGTTGCACCCTTCAGAGAATTAAATATTCCTGTTGAAATACATGAAGGACTTGATGAAATAAGTTGGGGGATTCACGAAGGGAAAAAAGATGGCGATACTTTCAAAGACTTTTATCGCATTTTACATTTATGGCAGGCAGGTGAAACTACCGTAAAAATTGATGAAGGTGAAAGCCCTGAGGAAGTGCAATTTCGGCAGCAAAAATTTGTAAAAATGTTAGAGGCCACCAAAGAAAAGAAAATCCTGATTTGTAGTCACGGCAGAGCTATTCGCATTTTATTATGCACTATGCTCAATCAACCACTTAAAGACATGGACACGTTTCCGCATCATAATGTAAGTTTGTATAAATTGCACTATAATGCGAACGGTTTTAAAATAGTTTTGTTTAATGATATAGGACATTTAAATGGATAATAAATATATCATTTCGTTAGTGAGTTATCTCAATACCAAACCATTTTTATATGGGCTGGAAAATGCTGCGATAAAAGAAAAACTCGATTTACAACTAGATATTCCATCTGTTGGCGGGAAAAAAATACTCAGCGGCAGCGTTGATATCGGTCTGGTTCCTGTAGCTGTTTTAGCTAAGTTAAACGATGCCCGCATCATAACTGATTATTGTATTGGTGCCGATGGACCTGTAAAAAGTGTAAGTATCTTTTCTCAACAACCAATTGATAAAATTGAAAAGGTATTTTTAGATTATCATTCCCTTACTTCAGTGCAACTGGTTAAAATACTGTTGCGTGAATACTGGCAGGTAAATCCTATACAAATTGCAGCTGAAACCGGTTATATTGATCAAATAAAAGGTACAACAGCGGGATTAGTAATTGGAGACAGAGCATTAGCCCTCAATAAAAAATTCCCTTATGTTTATGATTTAAGTGATGCCTGGAAAAAAATGACGGGTTTACCTTTTGTATTTGCAGCATGGATTACCCGTAAAACAATTCCGGAAGATATTATTTCCGAAATAAATGAAGCACTTAAATTTGGTGTGCAACATATTGATTTAGTTGCAAAAAATTATACGCATCCCAATTTTACCATTGCTGAAGTGCAAGATTATTTGCAAAACGATATTAATTATAATCTCGATACTACAAAACGAAGAGCATTGGATTTATTCATCAGCAAAGTAAGAGCTAATACTAATATCGAAGTAGAATAATTTACAATCCTGCTATAAAGGTAAGTCCATGGTGAATTAGATTTTCAATTGCAGCAGTAGGGTCTGTGCTAAAAGTGCCTGTCGCTCTGTTGGCGAGCAATACATTTAACGACAAACATTGATGTTGCAACACTCGCGATAAACCAAACATGGTGGCTGTTTCCATTTCTATATTGGTAATCCGCCAGTCCAAATGACGAAAACTCCTTAAATCGTTATAAAATTCCGGATGTGTTAATGCATATCCTACAGCACGTCCTTGCGGCGCATAAAACCCCGGAGCAGTTAATGTGATGCCTTTTATAAATGTATTATCTAATTGCGCTAACAAATGTGTATCTGCGCTAAATACATAAGGATGTATGGTGTGATTGAAATAACAATGCAATTTAAATTGTTCGCAAATAGCTGCTTCTTCTTTGGTGTTTTCAAATTGATAAAAGTGCAACACATTATCTATCCCAATGCCAAAACCGGAGGCCAATAAACTATTCACCGGAATATCTGCCTGAATAGCTCCCGATGTTCCAAAACGAATTATTTGTAAGGGATTAGCTATCGCATTAAATGATTGGGTGTTAAAATTATAATTGCGTAAAATATTTAATTCATTAAAAACAATATCAATATTATCAGGACCAATTCCTGTTGAAATAACCGTTATTCGTTTATGTCCGATATAACCGGTATGGGTAATAAATTCGCGTTTTTGCACACGATGTTCAATCCGGTCGAAATGTTTGCTCACCATAGCAACCCTGTCCGGATCACCTACCGTTATAACAGTATCTGCAACTTGTTCAGGTAATAAATGCAGATGATAAACACTGCCATCGCTGTTTAAAATAAGCTCCGATGATGAAGTTGTTGACATATACCTACAAAGTTAATTGTAAAAATTCTGATTATTTTTGCGCTCGGAATGAGTGAGCAGCTAAAGCAAATATTTGTCCCAACTGATTTCTCCTCGGCTTCAGTGGCGGCTTTACAATATGCAATATATATTGGAAACAGAACAAACTCGCATATCCATCTGGTTCATTTTGCCCTTCGTGAATCTTTAAAGGAAAAAAACGATACCGCTTCTGCTTATAAGGCCAAAATCCGCGCTTTAGAGGCCAGGCTCGACGAAATGAAGAATACCAGTGGAGCTGCGTTTAGAATTACTACCGAAGTTATAACCACCAATGACCCTATTCCGGGCTTAATTCACGATTATGGCTTAAAAATCGGTGCTGAACTGGCCTGTATTGGCACTTTCGGGTCCGATTCCAAACCGAATAAGTTTAACTTAGGTAATAACACCGAAAAACTGGTAAAAAGCGTCGATTTTCCCGTGCTTACCTGCAGAGATGTTAAGTCGCCTATCCAGTTTAAGAATTTCCTGTTGCCTATCGATTTAACAAAATATACTAGTGAAAAGGTGGAACGAATTATCCGTTTTGCCAAAGGATTTGATGCTACTATTCACCTGGTTGCAGTTTCTGAGTTTTTGGAAGAATTTATTTCCAGTAAAACAGCTTTAGAAGAAAAAATGGAAGAGGCTGCTGATACAATTCGCAATCATGGCCTCAAATGCACAACTGAAATGATTCGTCACGACATGGTGAGCAATTCTATTCTTTTATATGCGGATGAAATTGATGCAGACTTACTTGTAATTATGAGCCACGCAGAAAATAAATTTAATCAGCTCATTTTTGGTTCGCGCATCAATAAAGTGATTTCGCACAGCACCATACCCGTGTTAAGTTTCCGTCCTGAAGATGAAGACAGTGAATAATTAATAGTGACAGATTTTAGTTGCTATTGTGCCTGTTGGTGTTACCACATCTATGATATATAATCCCTGTTGAGTTATTTCCGGTTTCCAGCTTATAGTTGTACCTGATGTTTGCTGATGCGCTAATAACTTGCCGTCGACACTATAACAGTTAAGTATAACATCAGTATATTGATTGAACTGAATTACAAGTGGTTCATCAAAAAAGGCAAAACCATTGGTATTTAATAGCTGAATTTTATTATTCGTGATATTTGTTACCGCATTCGGGTAAATTAAACCTCTTGCAAAAAGTGCATCAAATACTTGTTCGTAATATAATCCGCCAAAAATAGTTGCTTCAGCATTTAATATTAATGATGCCCCATCAGGCATAGTCATATTAGGGAAACTTCCAAATAAAGCTTCGTAAACTAACTGGTCACAATTGGTTTTTCCAATTACATCAAAAATATCCATCAATGCACCGGACCAAATTTCACTGGCGGCATAAATATTATCGGAATTATCTTCAGGATAGTGTTTAGTCGTATTCGCATTTCTGCCAAACCAAAACTCATTATGTCCATCCCAGGAAAAAATTTTTTCCCAATTATAATCGCTGAATTTTCGTGAATAGCTTGCAGCAAAATAATCGCCATAACCCTCATCAATAGCTCGACGTTCTAATCCCGAATTAGAAAGGGGAGAAGCATGGTCGCTCAATGCATGGCTAAACTCATGCACAATTACATCTGCATCTTCCGCATCGTCAACACCACCTTCCCCAAATTGAATAGTAGGAATAGCTGCACTTACATAAAAGGATTGATCAGCACCACTTGCTCCATGTGGGTCTATTTCAATATAAAAATCCTGCAAGGAAGTATATCCGGCTGCTACAATATCATTGCAAAAATTAGTCAGATGATAAAACGTATTCACATCCTCAAATCCGCTTTCACTTCGAGTATAATTAAATTCAGGAATAATTGAAGTAACAACGGCTGCAGTAGGCACATTAATATCTTTAATTATAATATTATCATTTTTAAGATAAAATACGCCGTCCTCAAACAATACTTTCATGGTAACAATTGCTGCTTCATAATTTAATTCGGCAATATCACTATCGTTATCATCCACAAAGGGTGCACCATAAGTTACTTCTGCAGTTGTAAGTGGGTCGGGCAAAAATACTTTTGCTATAACAGTTGAATCTTGACCGGCAAAAAATACTTTATGATCCTGCACTTCCATTATTTCATCGTTTTCATCTACCACTATTGTGTAACGGGAATTGTCTTCATCCTGTAAATCGTATGTGTACACATATATTGACTGGTTTTCCTGAACACGAATAAGGGGCTGCAATGGTGTATTAGCGCTAATTAATTTACCATTTGGCAATAAATAATCGGCATTTAATTTTTTAGCAATAATGGCTCGATTTGTCCAACCGGTAGTTGATTGATAATCACCTGCAAAAAGCGTTAGTTGTTGTTTATCGTCGATGCCAACTTTTAACAGTTTATTTTCAATCTGAATATGGTTAAAATATTGCTGAAATGTATAATAAGTGGAATAAGGGGATTGTCTGGTGGCAACACAAACAAAAGTACTTAAGTATAACTCATCGTAATTTAAGCGGGAGGCGATAAAATTTTCAGCGAGCTGGATATCAGGCGTGGTAACATTTTGAGCGAAAATTGTTTGAGTGAAGCAGCTACAAAAACTAAAAGCTATGGCTATATGCCAATTCAATTTGCCAAAGCGTTTCCAATTTGCCAATAACTTTATCATGTTTGTCGCGATTAAATGTTATAATAAAATTACATATTTCTCCGAACTCTGTAGAAACGATTTTAGCGCCAAGTTTATTTACCTCGTGAATTACAAGGTGTAAATCAGTTTCTTTACATGAAATCTTGTAACATTCTTTGATTGGAATCGTCTCCACTTTTGCTGATGTTATGCTGTAAGCCGCAGCTGCTCCATAAGCATGAATTAATCCGGGAATTCCTAATTTTTTACCGCCGTAATATCTCACAACAAATAATCCAACTTGTGTAAGGTTGTTACTTTTTAACTCATTTAAAATGGGTTTTCCGGCACTTCCTGAGGGTTCACCATCATCGGAACTCCGCTCTGTATCTGATAAAATGCCTAAGCGACAAGCCCAGGCAACATGAACGGCTTTGTGGTGTTCCTTTTTTAAATTATCCCTTATTTGTTTTACTTCTTCATCGGTGGTAAGTGGATATAAGTATCCTAAAAAACGACTGCCGGCTTCGGTATAAATACCTTCCGATGGTGATTGAATAGTTTGATATGCAGTTATTACCTTCACGTAAAATCAGGGCGAAGATGCGCAACATTTTTTACAAATAAAATGACAGAATTATGAATGAGTATCCTTTTATTCCATTTAACCCGGTGCGTTTTTCGGAACATGAAATGGTAATTCGAAGTAATCAGTTTTATGAGTTAATGCAAAAACGTCGTTCCCTGCGTTTTTTTAGTGACGAACCTATACCGGAAATTGTTTTGTCGAATATTATTATGACTGCAGGTACGGCACCTTCAGGGGCTAACAAACAGCCATGGTCAATATGTGTGGTAACTAATCCGAAGTTGAAACACGAAATTCGTATGGCTGCTGAAAAGGAAGAACAATTGAGTTATAGTGAAAGAATGCCAGAAGAATGGCTGGCCGATTTGGCGCCATTAGGCACCGATTGGCATAAACCTTTTTTGGAAACCTCCCCGGCCTTAATTGTCGTTTTTAAACGAAATTATGAGGTAGTGGATGGCAGAAAGAAAAATAATTATTATGTCACCGAAAGTGTTGGAATAGCTGTCGGAATGCTATTGGCAGCCATCCAAAATGCCGGTTTATGCGCATTAACCCATACGCCAAGCCCAATGGGATTTCTTAAAAATTTGTTGCAAAGGCCTGAAAATGAGACGCCCTTTTTACTAATTCCTATAGGTTATCCGGCTGCTGATGCAACAGTGCCCGATATCGAGAGAAAAGCGGCTAAGGACTTCGTATTCCTGTATTAGGGTTTATTGATAAAAAATTAAATTTGTTTGTTTCGTTTTGAACGCCTAATCTTGCAAACACATTAAGCCTAAAAATTGACCAACGCAGCTTATATCAGCATTGTAGCAGGTATGTCCGAACGAATTACTTCGCTTCGAACTACCGATGAGGCTATGTTGTATTTTGCGGAACAATTTAATTTGTTGTTCCACTTAGATTATTGTTCATTGTATCGCGTAAGTGAAAAAAAAGATGTGTTTATTCGTTCGGCAGAATGTAAAATAAAAAAGAAATCAGTACCGATTGCAAAACCGGAAAATAGAATTCAATTACCTGTTTCAATTTTAGATGCTAAAGATAAATACGTTTTTATCAACCAGCATAATCAACCATTTTTATTTGGGAAAAAAATAGAACAACTTGAAGCAGAAGTTGTGCTCACCATTCGTCGTGCCGGTAATATTGAATTAATTTTTTATGGCACTTCATTTAATCTTATTGAAGAAGATGCATTTCAAAATGACACTTGCCGAATTTTTTCTAATTTCTTTTGGCAGGTTGAGGATGCCTTGTTAATCAGAAGTAAAATTAACGACAAACAAAAAGAACTTTCCGGGCATATTGCGGAAAATAATGATACGCTGTTTCAACTCAACGAAAAATTAATTACCTATAATCAGGAATTACAACAGTTTGCATATTCAGCTTCCCACGATTTGCAGGAACCATTGCGTACTATAGCCTCCTATATTAATTTATTTTTAAAAAGTTATGGTGCAACACTTACTGAAGAAGGCAAAGAATATTTGCAATTTGCTTCCGATGGTGCTCAACGTATGCACCATTTAATTAAAGATTTACTTACCTATAGTAAACTGGACTTTCAAAGTGAACCAATGACACACTTTGAAGGTAATGCTGCTATTCGTCAGGCGTTAGATAATTTACAAATGTCGGTAGAAGAAAGTAATGCACTGATTTTATATCCAGATTTACCCGTGATATATGGCAATCATTCGCAAATCATTTTATTGTTCCAGAACCTGATTGATAATGCCATTAAATTCAGAAGCAAAAATGAACCTTTGGTATTTATTGATTTGGAGGAATTGGATGATCGATGGGAGTTTAAAGTTAAAGATAATGGCATTGGGATAGCACATCAGTTTCAACAAAAAATATTTGGCATTTTTAATCGCCTACACGGTCGCGACGAAATACAAGGCTCAGGATTAGGATTGTCGATTTGTAAAAAAATAGTTGAACGACATAGGGGAGAAATTGCAGTTGAATCAAAACCAGGCAAAGGCACTACTTTTATCTTCTCTATTGGTAAATAATTTACCGATTATGGATTATCCTTATATTTGTTCAAAATTACCACTACATGAAAAGAATATCACTATTAGCAGCAGTATGCGCTTTGTTATTTGTTGCCTGTACCAGCCCCGAATCAAAAGAAACATCGAATACCAAAACCGATTACCCTAAAGGGAAATTGTTTATTATTGGCGGTGGCGACAGAGGTGATAGCTTAATGATGGATTTAATTGTAGCTTCAGGATGGAAGCCGGGTGAGTTAATTACTACTATTACCTTGCCAAGTGGTTGGGGCGATAGCGCCTATATTTGGTTGAATAACGATTTCAAAAAGTTAACCGGACAAAATTGTGTTAAGTTTGATTCTGCAGCTGTAAATGTGCCTGAAAAAATTGACTCTTTAAGAAAATCAAAAATAATTTTTATTAGTGGTGGAGATCAGGCTGTGATGATGCGGTTAATTAAAGGTACAACGATTAAGGCTGCTATTAATGAAGCTTATCAAAATGGTGCTTTAATCAGCGGAACAAGTGCTGGAGCAAGTATTATGAGTGAACGTATGATAACCGGTGAGGGTCTAGTTGATACGATGTATGAATCAACATTCGATAATATCTGGAAAGGCAATCTTGAATTAGTTGAAGGTTTAGGATTATTAGATTCGGTAATTATCGACCAACATTTTGTAGCCCGAAGCAGATATAATCGTTTGTTATGCGCAACAATTGAGAACAAAGGGTTTCAATGTATCGGTATAGATGAAGGAACTGCCATTTTAGTCAGCCAGGGAATGGCAAAAGTTGTTGGCGTTAGTCAAGTTGTTGAAGTAGGAGCCCCAATTAAAGTGGATATGAGCAGAGATACTTTGTTGACGGCAAGACAAATTCACCTTAATATTTATGCACCCGGTGAAGAATTCCCCATTAAACAATAATTATTTTCCTGAATTAATTTTTTCTAACATCCAATTGCGCATGTAAGAATTTTTTTCTGACTTTATCTGGTCCTGAATTTTTATTTTATCCTTTTCCAGATAATCGGGATGTAGTTTCGCTATTGAGCTGATATATTTACAAAATATAGTAAATTGGAGTGTCACCAATTCGTTGATGCTGCTTTTGTTGTAAGCGTTAAATTGTCTAAAACTTTCTAAGGCTGCATTTAATAATTCCCATTCTTTCTTTTGTAGGTATATGAGACACTGCAAACTTCTCATTTCAAATTTTACAAGAATATTTTCTGTTTCTACTTTTACAAGGTACTCATGTGCTTTATCATAATCGCCCTTAAAAAAGAAAATCCAAGCTCTGCATAAATTATCTATAGTTGTGGCAATTGTTGGCGAAACATCTTGTATATAAGTATCTAAAATAGTTTCTGCATAGCTTATCTTATTTAGCTGTAAACTGTTATGCACGGCATTAAATAAAGATGTATAAGATAACATCTTTTTTTCACTCCACAATTTATTTGAAAGCTTCAAATCATATAATTCATGTAGTTCAATCCGCCATTTTTCATCTTCGTTTAATTTATGTAATGCAAAGTCTAATAGGCCAATTACTAAATTTTCATTTGTCCTGATATTTTTCGTAAAATCGAGGGTTTTTAAAATTTCAAAACATTCGAAATAAGCTTGTTCATCATTTAACACATTCATTTTAACGGTTAAATACATGATGCGCGACTCTTTATTATTAAACGGCTCGAACGCTTCATATAAATTAAGGTAGGCCTGATATTTCTGGGTATTTAATGGTAAATTATAACTTCTCGTAGCTTTAATATTATTCATTAATGATGAAAAAATACGCAACAACGCCCATTCAGTAATAAATTTATGCGTATTGTCCTCCAGCATAATGGGATTGGAGGCATTCATACTTTTTCTGTTGTTGTAAATATTATGCAGTATCCGCAAATCATTTATCCATATGGCAGCCATGAGTTGTTCCTGAAAATCGTAATCTCTTTTGGCAACCATTGTTTCGGCTTTTTTTACATTCCTTTCTGCAAGGTCTAATACACCTCTTAATATTAATGTTCGGTTAATTAAACTATCCTTTATGGTAGTACCTGCATTTAACGACTCTTGTGCCAGGAATTCCTGTACTAATACCAATAAATCGCTGCATAAGTTGCGATAACCTGCATCACTATACTTGTCGGCAGAAGTTGCATGTATATACAGTTGTTCTTTTGTACTGCCTGTAATATCGAATTTTGGATAAAATGGTTGAAGAAATTGATAGAATCTTACAAACTTCTCATTTTTATTGAAATAAGGCGAGGCTACAAAATCCCCGAAATCTCGCCATTCTGCTTTGCTGAGTACCTGTAACACCTGCTGCAAATAGGTATTTTCCATGCTCAAAATTGCAAATTGTCTGCTACAAAGTCAAAAAAATCTACTGGTTTGCCCTATCCGTATGCCTTCTCTTTGCAACTAATACTACCGTTATGAAACAAATTTTTCACATCTCGCAATATGTTATCCTCGCATTGCAAATTGTAAAGTCTGCTTCATGTTTGGTGGTTAATCAAACAAACCCTATTTATTCATCCCATTTTTAAAATTTTAAAACAAATCAAAATGAAAAAGCAATTACTTTTATTTGCAGCAGCATTAATTGCAGGTGCAACAATGGTTAAAGCGCAAACCAACACGTATCCGTTAACCGGTAGCGCAGGACTTGGCACAACAACACCAACTGCTTCGGCATTATTGGACATGACCAGTACTTCACAAGGATTATTAGCACCTCGCATGACAAAAGCACAACGCGATGCAATTGTTGCTCCTGCTACCGGATTATTAATTTTCCAAACTAATTCCACACCGGGATTTTATTATTACACCGGTAGTTCTTGGGCAGCCATGTCGTCGAAAGGTGCCAACACTAGTTTATCCAATTTAGCAGCTGGTGGAACATCAATTAATGTTGGTTTAACTCCTGCTACCAACAATACACTCGATTTAGGTTCATCAACCAATAATTGGAATGAAGTATATGTGAACTCCATCAAATTTATGGATGGAACAACACAATCAACTGCAACTGTTGGTGGCGGAGGCGGTGGAGTAGGAGGAAGCGGAACAGCCAATTACATTCCGAAATTCACTGCTGCAACTACCGTTGGAAACTCATCAATCTATGATAACGGCGGTAATGTAGGTATCAATACCACAACAATGATTGGTTCAGCAAACTTTGTGGCAAAATCAAACAATGTAACATCTTATGGCGGTATGTATATTGATATGGCCGGAACAAGCGGACGTAAACCATTTTATGGTTATGCAGTAGGTGGTTCAGCAAAAGCATGGACTTACTACGATGAAGCTACAAGTCAATTTAGATTATACAACGGAGGTGATCAGTTTGTAGTAGATAATACCGGTCAAATCGGTATAGGAACAATTACACCGAGTGCAAAATTAAATGTTGAAACAACAGGAACAACTGCAGTTATGAAAGTAACTAAACCATGGACTGGTGTTGGTGCAACCAATTTTAATCTTGTTGAAATAAGCAATACTTATACTTTTGGATATGGTACCGGTTTGCAAGCATCTGGTGGTCAAATTGGTGTTAAAGGTGTTGCATCAAACGGAGCTGAAACAGGTTATGGTGTTTACGGTTCAGGATTTGGTGCTGCGGGCACAACTTATGGTGTTTATGGAACAGCAGGTTCAACTGCAGGATTATCAATTGGTGTTTATGGAACTGCAACTAGCGGAACTTCACAATGGGCCGGTTATTTCGTAGGTCGTGGATATTTTTCAGGTAACTTAGGTGTAGGCACTGCAACTCCTGCTTATAAATTTCAGGTAATGGGTGGCACAGATGCAGAACTAACTTCCGGAGGTTTTATTGTCAGCGGTGACGCCACAAGTTTAAATATTGCCATTGATAATAATGAAATCATGGCGCGTAACAATGGCGCAGCATCAACATTATATTTAAATAATGATGGTGGTAATGTGAGCATGTGTGATGTTGGTGGTAGTGTTATGATTGGAACTTCAGTTCCTGCAACCGGTTATTTATTATCTGTAGATGGTAAAGTAATGTGTGAAGAATTAAAAGTGCAAATGAGTGGCAGCTGGCCTGATTATGTATTTGCCGATAATTATGCATTACCTTCTTTATATGAATTAGAAGCAAGTATTAAACAAAATAAACACTTACCTGGTATTCCTTCAGCTGATGTTGTTGAAGCAGAAGGTATTGAAGTAGGCACAATGCAAGTTCAAATGATGGAAAAAATTGAAGAACTCACTTTATATATCATCGAACTGCAAAAACAAATTGATGCATTAAAAGCGGAATAATTTTTTATTCACCATTAAATTAATTTTTATGAAAAAATGGAAACTGCTTTTAATAGGTTTACTTTGTGTAAGCACGCAACTATTAGAAGCGCAACAACGGGTATTGCCTGGACATGTTGAAAAAAAATACCAGGCTATTATCAAACCTGGCGCTACTCAGGACTGGATAGAATTTAAATCTGATGCTAAATTAAATGCAGCCTCAGTATTTACAGAAGCGCCCGACTTATTAGGTTTAACAGAACGCGACGAATTGCGTTTAATGAAAACCAATATCGATGAAGCAGGTAATAAACACTATAAATTTGCTCAGTATTATAATGGTGTTCGTATTGAAGGAATTGAACAACTATCACATGAAAGGAATGGTAAAATTCATTTAATTAATGGTGATTTTATACCCGGATTAAATGTGAATGTAATACCGACAATTTCAGCACAGCAAGCTATCGAGATTGCTCTTGCTGCGTATCCTGCTGAAAAATATATGTGGGAAGATGAAAAGAAAGAAGCAGCATTTAAAGCAAAAAAGAAAGACCCAAATGCTACTTTATATCCAACACCGGAATTATTATTAGTGAAAATAAATCCGAAAGAAAAAAACGCGGCAGATAATTATGTGTTGGCGTATAGAATGTATGTATTTGCAACGCTGCCTTCAATAGCTAAATATGTTTATGTAAATGCAAATACCGGCGAAATAATTCGCGACCGCAGCCTTGAACATTTTTGTAACAGTACTTCAGTGGTTACCACTTTTAACGGTACAAAAACTGTTTATACCGATTATCGTACTGAAGATTGTGGTCCTTACGGTGATACAGAAACATCCTATTTTCCTATAGATGACTGCAACCCGGATACAGAAATAAGAAGTTATTTTTCCGGTGATTATGGTACGCCTTCTTATGGTGAAGATTGGTACTATTGTTCAAGCACCAACACATGGGAAGGATTTGGTAATTATACCATGGTAATGACTTCTTTATGGGGAGTCCGACAAGCATTTGAATATTATTTAAATACCTATGGCCACGAAAGTTTTGATGGTTCCGGTGGCGATATCGATATTTTTAATAATAAAACATATTTTGATGATGATGATAATCCGAATTGCACCAACGCAAATTATACCAACATTATTGATAATCTAAATTTTGGTTCCGGTAATGATTGTGTAGCAGGAACAACAGATGACTACAATGCAATTGATATTATTGGTCACGAATTTACACACGGCGTAATCGAATATGCACACTTTGATGCTTTAGATTATTCAGAAGAAAGTGGTGCACTAAATGAATCATTTGCCGATATTTTTGGTGAGATGGTAGAATTTTATGTGGAAGGCGATGGCTCACCAACATGGCTGCATGGTGAAGACAGAGGTGCCAACAGGTCCTTCATTAATCCTAATGATAAAGGTGACCCGGATACTTATTTTGGTGATTATTGGGCAGATTTAGGCGGAGGCGATAATGGTGGAGTGCATACTAATAGTGGCGTACAAAATCATATATTTTATTTGTTGAGTGAAGGTGGAGATGGTGTAAATGATTATGGCCTTGAGTATCACGTCGATGCTATTGGTTATGACAAAGCTCGCCGAATTGCATGGGGTGCTATGATGAATTATCTCGATGGTTCAGATGGATATATTATCGCACGTAATGCATGGATTCAATCTGCAATAGATTATTATGGCAGTTGCTCTGATGAAGTAATAGCTGTAGGTCAAGCCTTTCAAGCGGTTGGTGTTACTAAATTTACCAGCTATGATTTAGCATCAATTTGTGGTACTTATATACTGACCGGTTACAGCGATGCTACTTACGGTATTGAAAATAAATCAATGCTTTTAGGTGAATTTTTAGTTGAATGCAGTTCAACAATTTTGTCTCCTGCTGTGGTTACATTTGAATCGGCAAATTATATCACGTTACATCCTGGTTTTGAAGCATTATCAGGTTGTACGTTGACAGCCTGGATCGATGAATGTGAAATTTCAGATTACAATCCTGATGATTTACGTTTTGCTGCGGATAATGTTGAAGACGAAGAATTAAGTGCCAATAAGCCAACAACTTTTGACATATATCCTTCACCTGCTTCAACATCAGTTTCCATTGATTTTAATCTTGAAAAAGAAGCAACAGGTAATTTATTTGTAACAGACCTTTCAGGTAAAATAATTGCCAACTGGTTAACAGCAACAACTGTCACCGCCGGCGAAAATACGTTAACGTTTGATGTGCTGCCATTCGCTTCCGGAATGTATGTAGCAATTTTCCAAACCGCTGACGGGATTCAAACTGCAAAATTTGTAGTTCAACACTAAGGTTTTATTTATCGGTAGTAAATAAGATAAGGCCGCATTCGTT
>DAORKJ010000017.1:21966-54466 GCA_035439505.1 Chitinophagales bacterium | reverse complement strand
TAAAGCAGATAAAGAATGGTTCCTATCTACTACTAAAGATTATTGGATGATTGTTCGCAAATCCGGCCCCAGTATTACGTTTGCGGCTATGATGAATGGAACTGAATGGGGATTTGAATAATTTATTTTCCTTGTAGTATTTTTACAACTGAATTTATCCTTTAATTACTACTTGCCTTGTTATGCCTTGTTGGCAAATCATCAAAGTGAAATTTATAGGGTAAACTCAATTTTGTTCATCCTTAAAAACAATGTATGCAACTTGTAAAAACATTTGGCAGTTCTGTGCATGGCGTTAATGCATTTACTGTAACTATTGAAGTTAACGTTTCTGTTTCCGGTGCCGGAGCAGATATAAAATATTTTATGGTGGGACTTCCCGATAATTCTATTCGTGAAAGTTGGCACCGCATCGAATCGGCTGTGAAAGAGAATCATTTTAATATGCCGCGAACAAAAATTGTCGTGAATCTTTCACCCGCCGATGTAAGAAAAGAAGGCACCCATTACGATTTACCAATAGCTATAGGAGTACTTGGTTCTTCACTCCAAATGCCTTCACATCATTTTCATGAATATGTAATTCTGGGAGAATTGTCGTTAGACGGTTCTATCAAACCAATTAAAGGGGCTTTACCAATTGCCATTCAAGCCCGTAAAGAAGGTTTCAAAGGTATCATTCTACCTAAACAAAATGCCCGAGAGGCTGCAATTGTATCGGATATCAAAGTGTACGGGGTAGAAAATATTTTTGAAGTGGTTAGATTTTTAAGCGATGACCTTGATCTGGAGGAAACTGTCGTAAATACCCGCGAAGAATTTTTTAACCAAGTAGGGTTTAATGATATCGACTTTTCAGATGTAAAAGGACAGGAAAATATTAAACGCGCCCTCGAAATTGCAGCTGCCGGTGGGCATAATGCTATATTGATTGGTCCTCCCGGTGCGGGTAAAACAATGTTGGCAAAACGATTACCCGGCATTTTGCCTCCATTGAGTTTATATGAAGCATTAGAAACTACAAAAATTCACAGCGTTGCAGGAAAATTACCGGTTGGTAGTGCGCTCATGTATGCACGACCATTTAGAAATCCTCATCACACGGTGAGCGACGTTGCTTTAGTTGGTGGCGGTAATAATGCCCAGCCAGGTGAAATATCATTTGCTCATAATGGCGTACTTTTTTTAGATGAACTTCCCGAATTTAAAAGGAATGTTTTGGAAGTGCTTCGGCAACCGATGGAAGAACGAAGGGTTACTATTTCACGAGCAAGATTCTCTGTTGAATATCCGGCAAATTTTATGTTACTAGCTGCCATGAATCCTTGCCCTTGCGGATATTATAATCATCCGGATAAGGAATGTGTTTGCGCGCCTGGGGTAGTTCAGAAATATTTAAATAGGATTTCCGGACCACTACTCGACCGAATAGATTTACATGTTGAAGTTGTTCCTGTAGGAGTAAAGGAATTATCGCAATTGGGTGATGGTGAACAAAGTAATAGTATTCGTGAACGTGTTATTGCTGCGAGGAAAATTCAGGAACAACGGTTTGAAGGAACATCTATTCACAGTAATGCGCAAATGAGTTCGAAACAGGTAAAAGAGTTATGCATTATTACATCTGCAGGACAAAACCTATTGAATAAGGCAATGGACAAATTAGGGTTAAGTGCCAGGGCCTATGATAGAATTTTAAAGGTAAGCAGGACTATTGCCGACCTGGCAGGATCAAATGATATTCTTATTGAACACCTTGCAGAGGCAATACAATACCGGAGTTTAGACCGTGATAACTGGGCACAGTAAAGCACCTTGCTTGGTTTTCCACGTTTTTAAGTAATATGATTTTAGAACTTGGTTCAGGGTTTAATATATTTGGGATGTGTAAAACTATCGTGCACCTAAAACAATAAATTTCATCTGTGGCAAGTTTATTGATAAAACCACAGTATGAAATAAGGTATACGCAAAACCTAATGTATGAAACTATCTGTCAGGCATAAAAATTCACTGCTACTAACATTGGTATTGTTATTTTCTGCTATGCGGTCACAGGCAGCTGAAATAAAAACTATTTACACATGGACTTATGATGAGAATTTATATACCATGGTTTATTATTTTGACCAGAATACATATAACTATTATAAGGGACAGGACAGGGTATATAATAACTTCTTATTTTATTTAAATGAGTCGGCTCGTTTTCCGGTAATTGAACAATTTGCAAATGAGTTTAAATTGTTGGCCGCTGAAAATAAATTGAGTGATTGGCAATTAGTGGAGTGTGTTGTGGCTTTTGTACAAACCATGAAATATAAAAACGATGGCACTTACGAATATCCGCGGTATCCAATAGAAACATTGGTTGAAAAAGGTGGAGACTGTGAAGACACGGCAATTTTATTGGAAGCAATATTAAAAGAACTTGGATTCGATTGTGTGTTAGTTTCTCCAACTAAACATATGGGTGTTGGAATTGCATTAAAATATGAAGTAAACGGCATTGCATTTCAACACAGAAACAAATTTTATTATTATATAGAAACTACAAGTGCAGGATGGGGAATAGGTGATTACCCTGACCATTTAAGTAAAGATGTAAGTATTTACGACCCGGGTGATGTGGATGGTGGAAAATTATTATCGGCTTATAGTTATACCTATAAAAATTATACGATTCCTGATGACTCAGAAGTTGCTGAACCTGTTTATGCTCAGGAGGAAGAAACAAAATCAACTAATGACTACGAGTTTTATGATGATTTTGATTTCGAGCCAACACCGGAAAATAGTTATACAATAGATGTTGATCAGGTTGTTATTGATGGTGAAAAAGAAACAGTTGTTACTAAAAAAGTAGCTTCCGGCGGACAAGAAAAAATTGTAGCTACTTCCAAATAAAAATTGCTGATTACTATTTATTGATTTTTATTATAATCATTTACTGATATTTCAAAGTAGTGCACCTGCGTTTCATAAATATAATCGTTGCGAAGAAATTTCAATCCGCATTTTTGTAAGGCATTTTTAGAGCGTATATTTTCCGGTTTAGTAACACCGGCTATAAACGGTAAATTACACTGCTCAAAGCCATATTTGATAAGTGCTTTGGCGCCTTCGGTTGCGTATCCATTTCCCCAAAATTCAGGTAATAGTCTGAATCCGACTTCTATAGTAGAAGTATTGTCAAGGTCTTTTAGACAAAACCACCCAATGGGTTGATTATTTGATTTTGTAACCCCAATCCAATTGCCAAAACGGATATCTTTTTTCCGGGTATTCAATATTTTTTGATAGGTAGCATTAGCCTCCTCCAAAGTTTTTGTTGGAGGGCGAATAAATTCCATCACTTTTGGATTGCTGTCCAACTTGTAAATTAAATCAATATCTGTTTCCGTAAATTCTCGCAATAAAAGGCGGTCTGTAATTAAAAAGGCTTCCGACATAATCGATATATTGATGCTTGGTTTTCAAAGATAACGATTCAGCCATAATCTATAAAAAAAGAACCAGTGCGCATTTAATTAAAAATTGCACAAATAATTTATTGCATAAAACAAATTAATCTACAAATCCTCTTTGCGAATGATATGTACAATATCTTTTTCACTTAATATGTAACCATAGTCATAACAATAATAGGTAATTATACCTTTTTTGTTTGTAGAGATAGATGTAAAATAAGCGAAATTAAATCCCTTTTCATACAGCTTTTGTTTAAGAGTTTTAACCGGTTCTGCGGGTTTAAAGTTGGCAAGAATGTTCCGGTTTTTTCGAAGGATTGAATTTACGGAATTCAAATAGACACCATTTAATGTTCGCTGCCTGTTGTTATGTGCATGTCGGCATACATCACAGCAAAATTTTTTGTCGACACGACCAAATAAGGTCTTGCCGCATTCGGGGCAATGTTTGTTGTCCATAGATAAACAAGATTTTAAAGTTTTTAAGGTTTTGGATAAATAACATGAGGCAAATATATAAATAATTGGGAAAAAACGAAATGAAGCGAGTATATCCGAATATAAGCGGTTAAAATTTTGTCATTTGATTAGCGGTATTCATCTTTGAACCGTTGTTATTAAATAATAATAACACGGCTATTAAAAACGCTGATTGTTTAACCCTTAAAAAATTGACGTATGAACAACCTTAGAAACAAGGTGCAGTTAATCGGCCGCTTAGGTGCGGACCCGGAAGTAAAATCCGGAGCAGGTTATGGAAAACTTGCGAAATTTAATTTGGCAACTGACGAAAGTTATAAAAATGCCAAAGGAGAAAAAGTAAAAGAAACCCAATGGCATACGCTTACGGCCTGGGGCAAAACGGCAGACTTTGTCGAAAAGTATCTCACAAAAGGTATTGAAGTGGTAGTAGAGGGTAAACTCATTAACCGCAATTACACAGACAAATCGGATGTTAAAAGGTATGTTACAGAAATACATGTTAGCGACCTGGTCATCGTTAGTCATGGTAAAAAGTAACATTCCCGTAATACAAACTGCCTCGAACTTCCTTTATTTGTGAGGTGCCGGTTTTTGCTTATGTTGGTTAGGGGAACTAGGGGCAGTTTTACTGCGATTTTGGTTGGTGGTAGAATGGTGATTTTGGCGATTAGCTGATAATCCGATTATGGGTTTTACCGGCTGTTCGCAACAAGCATTATTGGGAATTTACCTGTGTTAAATTACTATTGCTTTACAAGCCATATTTAGGGTTGTTGAACGGACAGCATGCCATTGTATAATAAACATGCAAGTGTCAACCTTTTTAATGTTCAAATAATCAGAGCACAATATTGGGTTGATTAAGCATCAGGTAAATTGTGGCTGACAACCTGTTATATGGTTATGATGAGCTAAGTGCTTTAAGCAATGAATAGCTGTTATAATGGTTGTTCAGTTAACATTTTTTCCATATAACTTTTTGCCTCAGCATGTGTTATGGTAACCTTAGTATTGAGCGTTTCATCGCAGAGGTCAACCGTTATTGGGTCGCCATTAAAAGCAGCGGCGCTCATGTCAATAAGAAGAAATTTAAAACCACTCATCACATCTGCATCGTTCTCAATGCCTTCTTTGGTAGCAAAACGAACAGTATAACCTTCTTCTTTCAACACTTGAACGGTAAATCCCTGGCCGGTAAAGTATTGATATGACTTTAGGAATTCACCTACCTGAGTAGCTTCCTGCTCGGTAACCGGGTCTTTATAATAAACCTCATCGCCATTGAAGTCGATTTTGGTTCCGTAATTGGTGCAAGAGGCAAGCAATATGCAAAGACCGGCGATGTAAAAGAGGTTTTTCATAATGTGATGTTTAAGCCAAAGATATAAATTCTCCATAAAGGATTTAGTTTTTCATTCAATAAAATGCTACTATGATTTGTCCTGTTTTATAAAAAAGCTCAAAATTCGCTGGCAGCCTTCCGGTATGTCACATAATAATTATATAGTGTGACTTTGCTAATTGCCTATTTTCGATTCCTTATGTTTATTTTTGTTCTCCAACCTAAGGTTTGAAGCAAATAGTTAAATCAACGTTTTTTATTACAGCCGGAGGAGCTTTGCCGCTGCTCTCTAGTCTTGTATTGTTAATACCATATACCAATAATCTGTCAACTGCAAATTACGGCGCACTTGCGATTTATATTTCATTTGCATTATTGGTTCAAATATTAATGAATTATGCTATAGATGCATATTTGTCGGTACATTATTACGATTACCAAGATGATGATAATAAGCTTAAACACTTTTTAAGTAGCGTGTTCGGGATTTTGTTATCATTAGGAGGTGTTTTTATATTAGTGATTAGTTTAGTAGGTTATTTGATTTTTCCAATCATATTTAAAGGAAATGAGATATCTTTTTTCCCATATGGTTTAATGAGCATCATTACAGCATTTTTTAATGCTTGGTTTAGAACATATGTAAACATTCAGGTGTTTGGAGAAAAGCCGATAAAATATTTTTTATTTGGCTTGTTTAACTTTTTGGTTACAATAGCGATCTCCATTTATTTGATTAATTTATATCCATACACACTTATAGGCCCTATGTGGGGTAGGTTAATTTCAGGTGTTTTGATTTTTTTATTAACTTTTAGTTTTGGTTTAAAGGAATTTGGATTAAAATTTGATTATAAACTGTTACCAAGTATAAGCGCTTATGCCACACCAGTGCTTATTTTTAGTCTTCTTACGTGGGTATTGGCCTATATCAATAATTATATACTTTCTGGAATAATGACAGTAGGTGATGTTGGGATTTACGATTTTG
Organism: Chitinophagales bacterium; assembly: GCA_035439505.1. Lineage (GTDB taxonomy): Bacteria > Bacteroidota > Bacteroidia > Chitinophagales > BACL12 > UBA7236. The sequence goes on along the minus strand of DAORKJ010000017.1, from coordinate 48,180 downwards.
CGCTGAAATGTACGTTGGGAATAGAATATGCAGGTTTGGGAATTGCAGGCGCTTTCAATCCACGGATTTATAAAAACTGGAAATCAAAAGGTGAATTAGTAAGCGAGAGCCATGAGGAAAATAGGTATTATCATGTTTTTAGTGCGGTAAATATCCTCATAATTTCGACCACCATTTTTATAGTGCCTTATTTAATAAGATTGTTTGTTAATAATGAGCAATATTATGAGAGTCTGGCATACCTACCATTACTTTGTGCAGCTTTTGTATTTAAAAGCTTGCATACTATTTACTTAAATCCAATAATGTATTTCAAAAGAACGAATTTACTGCCTACGATATTGGTTGTTACTGCTGTAGTTCAAATAATTTCGGGTATTGTTTTAATTAATTTATTCGGGATTTGGGGAGCAGTATGGAGCTATTTTTTAGTTAGGCCAATACAAGTTTTATTGTTGAGATACAAAGCCAAAGCATTTTTTAGATTTTCGTTTAACCCAATAAAAATATTTTGGGTACCAATGTTTTATGTGGTGGGTGTTATTGTTTTGTGCAGCACAAATCTTACTGAATTTGAAATAAATGCTGCTCAATTGGCATTTGCTATAATACTCATTTTATTTGCCTACAAAAATGAAATTAAAGCCTTGCCCGGAATGTTTAAAAACGTTTAATAGGCGAGTGCATATTCTTTATTGCTAAATAGTGTAGTCATCAGTGTTAAATTAATCTAAACTCAGAATTGTTAAGTTTTTCAGGGCATTTCCTAGACTGCCTAGGCTTATTTTCATGGTTGATGGCGGCAACAATTATTATCATAATATATTGATAGTCAATAATTTATAAATCATAGTGTGTGCCCTGCAAAATTTATTGCTTTGAAGGCAAGTGATAATCCCTTATTTTTTTATATTTTTAGGGTTGCAAACTTTGACCCCGTTAATAAATATAAAATATTATTGAAAACAAACGAATTACAGCCGACCCTATAATCAATTTTACTTTTGTAAAATAACGTTTTATGCAGATAATGCAATACCAATGAATTTATAGCATTATTGGACGTAATTATAAAGAAGCCTCTATTAATTTGTTTTCATCATTTAAATTTTACTTTTTAACTATATTAATATTTAACCACAAATTACACACAATGAAAAAGAACCTTTTATTATGCTTTCTTTTAATTAGAATTTCAATTCTTGGTGCACAGGAAAATAATATTGGATCAGGTATAGCGGTTTCATTAAACGGTGTTACGAATAACTACTTAGCATTAGGCGACGTGTTCAATGATTTAAATTTTCCGTTAACGATTGAAGCTTGGGTAAATCCAACTTCATGGACGCCAGGTGGATATTCTCCAATAATTGCTACTGATAATGTTGGTGTTGGAGGAAGCTATTATGGATTTTGGTTCCGTTTTAATTCATCTGGAAAATTGATTTTTGAAATTGGTGACGGCTCCGGTTCTGGCGGGTCGGATAGAAGAGGCAAGGTGACAACATCGGCTGTAGCTTTAAATAAATGGACTCACGTGGCGGTTGTTGCAACATCTGTTACTGATATTAAGTTTTACTTTAATGGTGTATTGCAGCTTTCAAGTTCAACTGATGGCGGAGCATCTAACACATCGATTGTGCATACGGTTTATCCCGCAATTATTGGAGGACATATAACACCTACAACACAGCATAATTTCAAAGGGCAAATTGATGAGGTTAGGATTTGGGATACAGTGAGAACGGAGGCAGAGTTGCGAGAAAATTTGTGTCTAAAAATTAATGAAATTTCAACTTATTTAATAGGTTATTGGAACTTTAATGAATCATATGGTGATCCATTTACTTTTAATTTAAGTGAACCTACCGATACCGCTTTTATAGTTGGTAGTGTTACAAAAGTAACATCCGGAGCTCCTATTGGAGATGAAGTTGTTTACTTGTATGCAACTGATTACGCAGGTTTGAATTTAACATTAAATTCAGCTGGCGGTGATAAAATGAAAATTAATAAAATTGGTAATAACCCTTATGGTATACATTTGTATAGAGTTAACTCGGCGCCGTATTCCACACTTGGGTTAGTAAATCATCCTAATTATTACTTTGGGGTATTTACTGCAGATGGTGCAACAGCTGCAAAATACAATTCCAATTATATCTATTCATTTGCAAACGGGGTTATTACACCTTTTAATGAGGAATTTGCTACAGCATTCCAACGGGTTGATGGTTCTGTAGCTACCTGGACTGATTTTTTAGCTACACTTTCAATTCCCAATTCCAGTTTGGTTAAAAAGAATTGTATTGGAAGAGGTGAACACATACTTAATATTCCATTTGTTAATGAGATGAAAGCTGAAATCACTCCGGAATTGGAGGTATTCCCAAATCCGAGTGCAGATTACTTTATAACAAAATCACTGTCCACTAATCCAATTACTGTAAGTGATAACCAAGGCAAAATAATTAGGCATTATACTGTTTTTGAAGTCGGAGAATTGATAACTCTTGACTTAAGTAGGTTGCCTGCTGGGAATTACTTTGTATCACAACAAGTAAATGGCAAGAATATTACATCTAAAATTGTAAAACAATGAAATTAAAAATAGTTATTATCATCGCCTTATTAGGATCGATGGTTCAAATAGGAAATAGCCAGTCCAACTTTGTTGGCTCGGGTTTGGCATTGAATTTTGACGGGAATTCGGATAATTATTACGATTTAGGTGATAATTATAATACACTAAACTTCCCTTTGACTTTTGAAGCGTGGCTTAACCAATCAGAATATTCGTTATACACACCAGTATTTGCATCAGACAGTTATACATCAGGTAATTACTATGGGTTTTATATCCGATTTGATCCGGTTGGGAAATTAATTTTTGAAATAGGTAATGGCGTGGGTGCAGGTGGTGCGCATCGAAGAGGAAAAATAACAACAAGCACAGTGCCTTTAAATGAATGGGTGCACATCGCAATTGTTGCTACCTCGGTTACTGACATTAAGTTTTATTTTAATGGTGTTTTGCAATCTGCTGTATCAACTGATGGAACTGCATCAAACACATCAATTGTGCATAACAGTAATAAAGTTAACCTAGGTAGATATGCTACGGTGCATAGATCGGATGCATTTATTGGTAAAATTGATGAGGTAAGGTTATGGAATGTTGCTCGGACAGAACTTGATATACGAGATAAAATGTGCGAAAAACTGACATTATCAGAGACCGGGCTGATCGGATATTGGATTGTTGATGAAAATACAACTGAAACTACGCTTCAAGATTATTCAGTTACCGGAGCAAATGGCAACGAAATTGGTAGTGTAGAGAAATCTAATTCAGGTGCACCTATAGGTAATGCCAGTGTTTTTGTTTATCAGACAGATTATTCGGGAGCAACTTTATCGCTTAATTCAATGATTGGCGATAAATTAAAAGTAAATAAAATTTTAGGCACTCCATATGGAATACATTTATATCGTGTGGATAGTTATCCTATTGGGGACAATGGTCTGATAAATTCTCCGGATATGTATTACGGCGTTTTTCCTGTTGATAATGCGGTAGATGCGACTTACACTATGGCTTATACATATGCCTATAGTAACGGAGTTTCTACTGTTAGTAATGAGGAAAATTCCAAATTGTTTAAGCGTTTGGATGGCTCAATTGACACATGGATAAATCAACCTGCTATGCTCAATATTGCAGGAAAAAAATTAACTAAGAAAAATTTTGCCGGGAGAACCGAAATTATTTTAAACATACCAAATCCCAATGGGAGGAGTAATAATACAGTTCAAGACTTAATTAAGGACGATCAAATTTCAGTTTATCCCGTTCCTGCTACTGAATTGATTTCAATTACTAATTTGCAAAAAGGTTCGTCGTTACAAATTTATGATTGCAATGGCCGATTAGTTTTTTCCAATATTTGTAATAACGATTATTTACATGTAAACATTTCACAATTTGAACCTGGATTATATATTATCATTGAAAATAATATATCCGGTAGTTCAATAACTAAATTTCAAAAAATATAACTATGAAAATTTTAAAATTATTAATTGCTTTTTCACTGTTGCTAACGGTAAAAATAGTTGACGCGCAATTCATAAAATCTTATGACAATGGTCCTGAACAGGGAATACGTTTTGCTGCGCTAGTTCCTGTTGACGAAACAACCACTTCAAATCTTTACCTTGCGGGATCAAATGAAGGTTATTTAATTATTGGTGAAATAGATCATAGCGGAGTGCTTGTTTGGAATAAACGTATTAATGCTAAGGATACTAGCATGACAATAAACCAAATGATTAAAGATAGTGATGGTAATCTTGTATTGGTTGGGACTTCTATTGCGGGTGATTTAGGGAAATCATTTGTAGTTAAATTTGACCCAGTAATTCAGGATATTGTATGGTTTAGAAAGTGCACTGTTAACAGCTTTTTTTGGGACGTAGTGGAACTTGGTCCAGGAGGTGACTATCTGGTAGGTGGGCAAGAAACAAATAATGGAACAGGTGCCGGATCTGATGATATCACGATTAAGTTTAAACGAGCTTCCGGTGCTCAGTCAGTAATTACGAATTTGAATAAAAACATGAATGAATCTGTAGAGGCAGTTGCTTATGATCCAACTTCATCTTCCATATATTCAACCGGACGTTACGAGCTTTCAACTGGAGGAAATAATAAATTTAGGATTTGTATTAATAAATTTGATATAACAGGAACAATTGATTGGACCAGGTCTTATATTAAAAGTACAGCAACCTCAGGAAGGTTCTATTCTGAAGATATGCTTATTGATGGGGAACATATTATTGTGATAGGTAGTGGTGATGATGTAAGCACAAGCTCAAATAAATATTTTTGGTTTATCAAAACAGATTTGTCCGGTGAGGCAGTTATAACTCGTAAAATTGATGTAACAGGCGCATTTTATGATGGCGTATTTGCCGGAATTAAAAAGCACGAATCAGGATATATTGTTTATGGTAGTTTATATCAAGATGGAAAGTATACTAATGTTTGTTTATATAACCTGGATTTCGATGGTAATGTTGTTTGGGCTAAATCTTATCCTTTTAGATTAAGGTACCCTACCACCGGGTTATTTAGTTCAAGCGCAATGACAATAGTAGGAGATGATATTTTTGTAGTTGGTGAACAAGTTGGTGATGGAGGAACTGTTGAAGGGATATTCATGAAAACATCAATTTTAACTGGAGAAATTGGTGTGTGTGAAACCGAAATATTAAATACTTCAACTGTTGTTACTAATTATGATAATTTTGAAACACTAGAATCTGAAACAGTAACATTATCCTACCCAAGCTCATTTCCAGGTATTAAACCTCTTGCTTTAAATATGAGTACAGTGTGTTCACCAAATGACGGCAAATTAGTTTTAACTTCATCTAATTCGGACTCGTTTATTTATCCTAATCCTAGTAATGGTTTCATTTATATGAATGAAATTCAAGGATATAATTTAGATGATAAGGTGCTCATTACTGATATTGCAGGTAAGTCGGTAGCTACCTGCAATGTAGAACAATTACAGCATGGATTTTCTATAGCTAATTTCGCACCCGGTATGTATTTTGTAACAGTTGTAAATGAAAACACTAGCGCGACAAAATCGTGTTCTATAGTGAAGGAATAAATTTTAAGCATTATATATGAAAAGAGGAGTTGTTTTAAAACAGCTCCTCTTTTTTATTTATCATAAATAGATAATAAACCGATATTGTTGGCTTGAGAACTAGTTACAAAAGTGATAAAACTATTATTTTAATTTAACTGCAATAACTATTTCACTTGTAGGACTTTCTTTTAACAGGGATACTAGCAATTTTTCAATCGGAAAGGTTATTGCTCCTATAATATATCCCAAAAGCGCTGATTTGGCGCAAATGATTGCAGTGATTTTCCAGAGCCATTTAAGTATAAAACTATTAGAATCAACAGGTTCATTCATTAAATACATAAATGGTCGTCGGCTGATTATTTTAAAATTATTCTGAGCTAATAATTGTTCGATTTCTACTTTAGACCTTGATTTGTGATGTTTTAAAGTTGATAATTGTTCATGCACAAAATTTTCTGAAAAAATAAAATAGCCACCATTAACCAGCAACTGAGCGACAGATTGAAATGTTGATTTATATTTTTCATCATCAACAATATGAAACAATACATCCATACAAGAGATTGCATGAAATTTTTGTTGAAACATAAGTTGGGTAGCAGCTAAATCGCTGATATCTAATTTATGAAATGTTAGATCCGTGTATTTTTCCGACAAACGGGATACGGCAATTTCAGTAATGTCAATACCTGTCATTGATTTAGGTTGATATGTCAGCCATTCATCAATATAGAAACCACTCCCTGAGCCGATATCTAAAATGTCAGCATTTTTCTGGTCCTTTAGGTTTTTCGTAACTATTTTATTAAAAACGTACTTCCGAATTTTGTAGGCCCATTTATTGTAGTGTTCGCCAACCAGCGTATATCCGACTCCTGTTAAACCAGTGTTGCTTTTTAGGCGTTTTTCCCAATATGCTTGAGGGTCAAAATTAGGTGTTTGATTATTCGACATTTTCGCTTATTATTGCAAAGATAGAATATAATTTTTTGTTGAGTGTGAGATGGTAAAAAAAATTGCTGCCGTTACATTTTGGTTTCCAACTAAGGAAAAACCTCTTAGCTTCCCCTTTATAGTTGAGCATTTAAAGGCTATAAGTAAAACACAACATTTGGCCTTCGTGTTATATATAAGAGTTGAACAATCACATAAGTTATATGCCCAATCTATTAGCAAGTATGATTATGAAGGCTTAAAAATTGTCGAAATTTTTGTAACATCTAAGTTCCATAAACTTTTGTACCAATTCCCAATATTACTTTGGCCATCAATAAAAAAAAGGATTAAAACGGAAAATTTTGATCAAATTGATGTGGTTCATGGTATGGTTGTATTCCCTGCGGGAGTTCTTGCTTATCTGATTGCAAAAAAAATAAATAAACCATTAGTATTGACTGAACACTGGTCTAAAACAACAAAATTTCTCACTTCACATTTGCTTTCCTTTATAGGTATAAAAGCCTTTAAATATGCAGAAAAAGTAACATTTGTCAGTAAGTGGCTTCAACACGAAGTTTGTAAGGTTATACCAGCACTTGTTGGAAAAAGTGTAATTGTGCCGAACGTTGTAGATGGTAATTTATTTCATTATACACCAAAAATTCAAAAACCTGAAATGCCTATCAGATTTATTGCAGTGGCTTCTAATTGGAATGCCGATAGGGATTTGTTTTTAATTGTAAATTCATTAGAACAATTAGTGCGTAAATCGGGAAAATCAATAGAACTTGTATTAATAGGAGGAGGTATTTTGTACGACGAAATTAAATCCTTGAAATGGAGTTATCCAATTTTATTTAGTGGGTTTCAATCCCGACAGGAAATTGCCAATCAGCTTAACGATTCGCATTATTTTTTATTCAGTTCTAAGTTTGAAACGTTTTCGGTGGTGACAGCAGAGGCATTAGTTACTGGAACGCCGGTTTTAGTTTCTGATGTAGCGGCACTTCCGGAATTGGTAAAACAAGGTTATGGATTTACTACACCCAATACAATAGAAGGCTGGAATAATGCGCTTGAAAAGTTAATTGAAACTAAATTCGATAACGCCAAAATAGCAGCTGAAAACATAACAATTTTTAATGCAGAAAATATTGCAGCAGCTTTCGAAAAAGTTTATGAAGGTATATAGTTATTGGAATAAATAATTATGCCTACATTATGATTCTACAAGATCTTAAATTTGAAATTGTGAATTACCTAAGTTGAGTTTTACTCTTTTATAAAACGCTTGACCATAACGGATCCATTACTTTCAATAATCAAAAAATACATTCCTTCAGGTAAATGAGCGATATTTACTAATGTATTATTGAGAATCTCAAGAGGTAGCTTTTGACCTTGCAGGTTGGTAATTGAAATATTTGCTGAATTTAAATTCACCCCATTTATAGTAATCCAATTACTGGCCGGATTTGGGGTTATAGCAACATCTGAATTTTGATTTGAATAAATGCCTACACTTGCCGGATTGCAATTGATTATAGTTGAACACCCTTGAATAATTAAATTATCCATTTTACCATTTAAGGATTGGTTTTCAGCAAAACAACCTTCTGCGCAATCCAACTCCTGACCAATTTCAAGAAATGAAATTGATAAAGGACCTTCGGGTAATGACAAAACAGTTGGTAATATTATACCATCTAACTCAATCCAAACACTATCGCTTTTGCGATAAAATGTAACACAATACCAAGTGCCAGGTAATATTGTTGCAGGGATTATACCGCCAATTTCATGAATAGCTACTTCAAAAGCGTTTGAACTTGACTCGTATGACAAAGCTAGTTCATGCATATCTATTCCATCCGTTCCCGCAATAAATGTATTAGTTGGAGATGAGCCGTCTTCATTTAAATTGTTAAGATAAAAATTAAAGGAAATGGCAAATTCATCTAAACCATCTGCAGCACTTGACGGAATTTCCACATAGTCGTTATCGTTGTAATCAATTTCAAGAATATTAGAGCTGACTGCGGCACCCGCATTTAAAATTCCATTGTTGGCAAAAATGCCCTCATCTAAAACTGTTCCATCAAATTTATAATACACTAATGTATCGCATTCAGCAACATAAGGCTCACAATTGCTATTTTCTATTGCACATGGATAAATACTCAGGTTATCTATTCTTCCGTTCAAACTTTGATTGGTTGCATAACAACCACTAACACAATCTAACTCTTGACCAATTTCTAAAAATTCAATATCAAGATCACTCGAAGTCATATCTATACTGCTAACTTCAGTCCCATTAATAAATACAGATACAATACTTTCTGCTCGTGTTACTGTTAAACAATACCAATTCTCCGCGTTTAATTCAACCGGAAAAACATCCCCACTTCCTTTTAATGCAATCACAATTGCCATGATATCAGCCTGGTATGAAATCGCAAATTCTGATTCGTCTGTTGCGCTAGCACCTGCAATTATCGTATTTGTAGGTGCCGCACCTGAAAGGTTTAAACCTGTTAGATAAAAATCGAACTTTATTGTAAAGTCTGAAATTCCATTTAAAGCATCAGCAGGTATTTCTGCTCGGTCATCATCGTTGTAGCCAATTTCGAGATAATCATCCACTGTTGATGCGCCATTAAATAATGTTGCATTGTAATCATTAACCGAAATATCAGTTGTGTTGTTATTAAAGTTATAGGCAACAACAGGTTCGCAATTCTGACAGAAAACCTGAACAGAAACAAGGATAAGGCTAATAAAATACAACGTGCTTTTCATAATAGGATTTAAATTGTAAGTTATTTTTTAACAAATTGTTTACTGTAAATAGTTTCGCCGTTTTGAATAACAATAAAATAAACACCAGCACTTAAATCGGTGATATTTATATTAATGAGTGATTCATTGTTTACAGCTGCTGACAATATTTTTTTACCGGATAAATCATAAATATAAAGCAACTCGAAATCGGCAAGATTATCTGCGTAGATATTTAATTCGTTTTGAGCCGGGTTAGGGAATAGTAAAATTGTATTTTCAACAACATGTTCTTCCACCCCAACAAAATCACATTTTTCACTCACAAAAGTTGTTGCACCTTCTTCTTTGTAACGTTGCATGAATTCCTGATAATAAATGTTGGTGGTAGTTGAATCGTGAATCACTAAAGTATTTTCATCGTTGCGTGAGTTTGCACTAGTGCTCCAATTGTGCGAACCTGTCCAAACCAATGGATCTGATTGCGAACAATTCGCATCAATTAGTAAATATTTATGGTGTAATAAATTGCTTCCGGAATAATTGAAAAATTTATCACCCAAAGCGTCTTCTAAAATGTTTACAGCGGTAGAGTCAGATGCATCGGTTTGGTCGTAAATGCCGGCTGCAAATACACCGCGTTCGGTAACGGCATCTTCAATTTCATAACTTATGCCAAAACGTGTAAATGAAAATACAGCAAAATGTAAGTCGTAATCAGCAGTGTTAATTTTTTCCAACATTCGCGTTTCAGTTTCGTCGCTTGGTGAAAAATATAATTCAACGCGATTGCCGCCAATTATAAATTCATGTGGTGTGTTATTCGATTTATCGGGACCGAATTTGCCATTAAACATTTCATCAAATTCTAACCTGTAGCCTCTGGCTAAGCTTTGATCCTGTATGGCAATTATGTTTTGTTTATCGAGTTTAACCTGGCCGTCAGTAAAATTCATAGAGCCTGTAATTACCCATGCATCATCAGGGTCGGTAGATATTGCATCTACAACAATAAATTTATTATGCATAATACCATACAAGGCGCCATCTGCATTTGTAGAACCATCAGGCGGTGATTTTTTCTTTTTACCGGGACCAATATTTATTAATCCATAATTAAAATCATCAACACCGCTATCGCAAACTACGCGAACATCTAAACCTCTGGAATAAGCATCGTTAATTGCTGTGATGATATTATTTACGTTATCAATATTATAAATCGCTAAATCAACTGAATATTTCGCATGGTCTAAATACCAAATAATAGTATCGTCCATTGCACCATTTACAAATATCGCATTAGTGCCTGTTGATACACTATTGTCAACAGTATTATTGAACCATACTTTAATTTGACCGCTAGAATTAGATGCCGTAGCCATTGCACTAATTGCAGAAAAAGAAGTGTCGTTTGTTGCACTTACACTTGCTGCCTGCACATAATAAATAGTTCCTGCAGTTAATCCCGTTAAATTGTGTGCATGAGTTGTCACCAATGCAGCATCACTTGAAACACTACCTAATGCGGTTGTTAGACCATAATAAATAATAGTATTGCCAGGATTCAACGTGCTGAAGTTTACAGTAAATGAGGATGTTGTGATATCCGTTTGTGTTAAACCTGTTGAAAATACTGGTGGGTTACCTCCGGTTGAAATATCAGCAAGGTCACGTGGTAATAATTGGTAGCCACCTGTTCCGCCCGGCGCAAATTGACTCATAATTCCAGTAACTGAAACTTCATCAGTAGGAATTGGTGTGCCATCTATATTGGTTGAAGTAACAACACGAACCTGTGCTGTTCCTGCAGCATCCGTAATGTCGTAATTTGTTCCTGAACCCGCAGTTGAAAAGGTTCCTGTTTCAGTAAATAAAGCTGCATTTACTGTTACTAGTTTCGCTTCGAATGATTCAATATATCCGGAAACTGTGGTGATACTTGTAGGTGCAGGTAATGGATTGCCTGAATTGATTACGGTTACACTACTAACAGGTGATATTTCTAAAAGTGAGTTATAATTAAATAGTGGTCCGGTAACCTGAATGGAATCCCCTCTCAAAACACCATCTAACAAAGTAGCTCCAAAGGCTGCAATATTGCCGGTATTATCTTGAATGTAACGGATATCGCCTAATTCAGCACCGTTTAAAACCAATCCTTTTACAGTTACATTGGTGCCAGGAGTTAAAATTCTGGCGTCAGCAATAGAAATTTGTGCCTGTCCAAGTACCATGATACCTGCGAGCAAAATAGTAGTAAGTAAACGTTTTTTCATATATTAAAATAAAGGTGCAAAGATACCCAATATTTGCAGTAGGCTGCCTAAAATAATGTTATCAAATTGGCAATTGTATATCAACAACATCCTAGAGTTGCGGGTATAACACAGGTTTTGAAGGTGTAGCATCCAGCTCAAAGGCTGCAATCTGCAGGTTAAGCAGGTAAATCCCATCCTTCACTTCGTTGGGAACATAAATGAGTTCGGTAATAGTTGCTGATGGGCGAAGTTTATTCGGAATACCCCAAAAAGCCTTGTGTGCAGCCAGTTTGCCGCCATCTTCTTCTCTGTCCACACTTGGTAAATCAACCAATAAATGGAAAATACCCTGTTTATTGAGATAGGTAGCAAGCGATTCTTCCAGATATGGGGGATTAGTCTTGTTATAATTGCGGGTAAGTTTCGATTTTTCGTTTGGTAATGTTCTGATAATCAATGCATTAACACCAGGTTCAATTTTATCTTTTATGTGAGCAGTATTTAAAACCAGGTCGTTTTCTTTGGTTTTATGCGGTATAAGCGTAATTAATTGCGCCAAAAAGTGAAATTGTTTAAGTGCCTGATTGATAGTTAAAGGCGTATCATAAACATGTGAGAGGCATTCGGTATGCGTGCCATTGCCATGCGGGTTGAGTGTTACGGTTTTATAATTGAGCAATCCACCCTGTTGCATATCGCCTACAAAATCGCCCAAAACAACCGGTCTTGAAGAGAAAGGCGGTGCTGAATAACAATTGAGTTGTGTTCCATCATGTAATGAAATGCCAATATCTATTGGTTTGCTGAGATCAAAACATTTTCCACGATGTTCAATTAGCATACAACGCGCTATTTTTCCGAAATATAAGGTGCAATTTCCCAATTTTCAGCCGAAACGGCAATAATTTCTTTCACCTTCACAAGGGGATATTGACAGTTTAAAATGGTTTATTCATCGGAAGCAGGCTGCTAATAAGGCTTAATTAACTAATTTTGCGAGGGTATGCAAAAACGGAGTGTAGCGTTATATACATTAGGTTGCAAGCTCAATTATTCTGAAAGTTCTGCGCTAGGCAGACAAATGGAAGAGGCTGGGTTTGAGATAAAAGGTTTTCATGAGCCTGCCGATGTATATGTAGTTAACACTTGCTCCGTAACTGAACATGCAGACAAAAAATGTAAAAAAATTGTCCGCCAGGCGCTCAAGATTTCACCCAATGCACGTATTGTAATTGTGGGTTGTTATGCTCAGCTCAAACCTGAAGAAATCGTAAATATTCCGGGTGTAGATTTGGTTTTAGGTGCAGCCGAAAAATTTAACCTCACGACACATATTCTTTCATTACCACCAAAATCAGAGAATAACAAAGGACAATTTATTAATGGCAACATTAGTGAAGTAAAACAATTTAATACTGCCTGGTCGTTTGGTGAACGCACACGTACATTTTTAAAAGTGCAGGATGGCTGCGATTATTCATGTTCATTTTGCACCATTCCATTAGCGCGAGGTGCAAGCAGAAGTAATACCATTTCAAATGTTATTGAAAATGTAAATCGCATAGCTGAAAACGATGTTGCGGAAATTGTTTTAACAGGTGTAAATCTCGGTGATTTTGGACATTTAAGCGGATTAGAAAAAGAAGAATCTTTTTTCGAATTAGTTCAGGCATTGGACAAAGTAGAAAAAATTCAACGTTTTCGTATTTCATCAATTGAGCCAAATTTATTGCAAGAAGAAATTATTGCATTTGTTGCGAAGTCAGTAAAATTTGTTCCACACTTTCATATTCCATTACAAAGCGGCAGTGATAAAATTTTGCGATTAATGCGCAGACGATATCAACGCGATTTATATGCATCACGAGTGCAGATGATTAAAAATGTTATGCCACATTGTTGTATTGGGGTAGATGTAATTACCGGTTTTCCGGGTGAAACACATGAAGATTTTTTGACCACTTACCAGTTTTTAAATGAATTGCCCGTAAGCTATTTACACGTATTTACCTATAGTGAGCGTCCTAATACTTTTGCATTAAATTTACCTGAACCTGTTCCTCAAAAAATACGCGAAGAACGCACCACGCAATTAAGAAGTTTAAGCGAAAAAAAGCGCCGATATTTTTATCATCAATTTGTTTCAACAACGCGTCCTGTATTATTTGAAGAAGAAACAGATGGGGTGTGGATGTATGGTTTTACAGATAATTATATTCGCGTAAAAACACATTATGATCCACTATTAGTAAATGAAGTAGTAGAGGTGCAACTCACTGCTATTGATGCTGATGGCGACATGTTGGGTGAGCCAATAGATAAGGCTAATTCAACGATTTTAGCACACGAAACAATCCAATCTTTTAATAAATAAAAATAAATTAAATGATACAACTCCGTTCATATGCAACTTTAGCAGAATTATTCAACGATTGGTTTGGCACAAATATGCGTTTTCCTGTATTTAGTTTTGGATTTTTTGTGGGGATGGCATTTTTAGTTGCAGGCTGGATTTTATACAAAGAATTAAAAAGAAAAAAGGAGCAAGGACTATTCAAATCGACCAGCATAAAAGTTGTAATTGGTAAACCGGCGAGTACTTCCGAACTTATTTTTAATGGAATAGTTGGTTTTTTAGTTGGTTTTAAATTAGGCGGAATGATTTTGAACTGGAGTGCATTTAATGATGCTCCACAAGCATATGTATTTTCAGGTGAAGGAAATATTTTATTTGGTTTGCTTGGCGCGGTTGCTTTGGCTTATTTAAAATACCGCGAAAAGAAAAAAGAACAGTTGCCCGAACCAAAAGAAAAAACAATTACTATTTTCCCACACGACAGATTGGGAGATATTGTGATGGTGGCAGCTGTGTCCGGAATTTTAGGTGCAAAAATATTTTCCAATTTTGAAGAGCCAAATGGTTGGAAAGATTTTATTGCAGATCCGTTTGGAAATTTCTTTAATGGTTTAACCATTTATGGTGGATTATTACTTGGTGCCTTATGTGTTATATTGTATGCAAAAAGTAAAAAAATACATGTATTACACTTGGGCGATGCAGTTGCTCCGGCGTTGATTCTGGCTTATGCTGTTGGTAGAATGGGATGTCAGGTTTCCGGCGATGGTGATTGGGGGATATTAAACAGTGCCTATGTTTCACAAGCTGATGGCAGTGTGGTAGCAGCTCAGCCGGGTGAATTTGAAAAAATTTTGGAGGCAAATGCTGCATATTATGAGCGTGAATTCGAATCAATAAACAATGTCCCATCATCACATTTCGAAGGTCCTTCGTTTTTACCGCGCTCGCTATTTGCCCAAAATTATGCTTATAATGTAAACAACGAAGGCGCGTATATTCAGGGTTGTCAGGGCGATTGGTGCGGTCAACTTCCGGTGGCAGTTTATCCGACCCCGATATATGAAATTATCATGTCGCTCATTATTTTCGGGATTTTATGGTTTTTGCGAAAAAAGTTAAAAATTCCCGGTATGTTACTCGCCTTGTATGTGATATTTGCAGGGCTTGAGCGCTATTTCATTGAAAAAATACGTGTCAACAATGTATTGGAATTTATGGGTATCCATGCTACACAGGCTACCTTCATATCAATTATATTTATTAGCTTCGGGCTTGGAATGATGTTCGTATTGTGGCGAATGTCAAAACGCACACCCCAGAGTTAATAAACCCCTGCCAATCGCAAGTTGAAGGATGGCATATGTGTCACTGCTATGTCATATTCGGCAATTAAAAACTACTATAATTTAATGTGATTTGTTAAATTATTCGTAAGTTTGAGAGTGCTTTTATAATTAGGTTTAACCTAAACATATATTTTAACAATGAAACCAATTTTACGCAATTTACTCCTTACTGCGTTATCTACTGCTACATTGCTGTTTACAGCTAATACCGGCTACGCACAAATTGAAGTTGATGATTCCCCTACTGGCATTGAATTGGCCGAAGCGCTTATCGGTGAAGGGGTTACCATATCCGATATAAATTTGAATTGCCCAACAGGTGCATCTGGTTTTTTTGATTGTATAGATTGTAGTGTGGGTATTGAAAGTGGCATCTTACTAACGTCAGGACTTGTAACAAATGCTATTGGTCCCAATAATTTTGATGGGATGGGTTATGCTCATTTTACACCGGGTGATCCTGATTTAGACGCGATACCGGGTATAATTGGTACTGGTGATGCTTGTGTATTAGAATTTGACTTGACTGTTACTTCAGATACGGTGCGTTTTAATTATAGTTTTGCATCTGAAGAGTATCCTGAGTATGTAGATTTTTTCAACGATGTATTTGCATTTTACATAAGCGGACCAGGAATTGTAGGAATTGAAAATATGGCCTTGATACCGGGAACCACAACTGCGGTAACAATAAACAATGTTAATGATGAGGACTATTCCGAATATTATGTTAATAATGGTAATGGTTATAACCCCCCATACAACAGTGATGACTATTATATTCAATATGACGGTTTTACTACTCCTCTAGAAGCTAAACGTCAGGTTATACCATGCGAAACTTACCATCTGAAAATGGTGATTGCTGATGACGGTGACAATGCATATGATTCTGGTGTATTTATTGAGGCAGGATCCTTATCAAGTCCGGGTGTAAATTTGGCCTACGAGACAGAAATTGATGGATATCCATATATTATCGAAGGATGTAATGATGGTAGTTTAACTTTTGAATTATCTTTTGCGCCTATTGATACTTTTGAAGTTGTTATTAATGTTGGTGGAACGGCCATTGCTGTTACTGATTATGATATGCAAACTACGCTGTTATTTTTGCCAGGAGATACCTTGTTAGAAATACCAATTATTGCACCAGAAGATGGCATAGATGAGGGTATTGAGACTATAGTGATATCGCTTGAAGCTGGATGCGTTACAGGTTTAGAGGATAGTTTAGTATTATATATTTACGATGCGATACCTGTTGAAATTTCACCAGACACGATGATTTGTCCGGGTACTGATGCTGTTTTAGTGGCTAGTGGAGGCGATACGTATTCTTGGACTCCAGAGGCAACCTTGAGTGATCCAAGTTCCTCTACTACCGTGGCTTCACCTACTGAGGAAACCACCTATACGGTTACTTCTACTTTAGCTTCTTGTATCAATACAGCAACGACTACTGTTAGCATACAAGAGTCGAGCGCTTATGCAGGAGAGGATACCACAATATATTTTGGTGAATCAGCCTTCCTTGAAGCTACAGGTGGTGTTGAATATACCTGGTTGCCAATTTTAACATTAAGTAATCCTGATATTGCAGATCCACTTGCAACACCCGGCGTTACTACAGTTTATACAGTTTATGTAACTACTGCAATAGGTTGTGAATTTACCGATCAGGTTACCGTAAATGTTAGTTCAGATGCCCTGGTGGGTGTTCCAAATGCCTTTTCACCTAATGGAGATGGATTTAACGACGGATTTACAGTGATAGTAAGAGGTCAACTTGCATCTTATAACCTACAAATTTTTAACCGTTGGGGCGAGCAGGTATTTGAATCAAACAACTTTACAAACTCCTGGAAAGGAATTTATAATAATGAAGAACAACCTTTAGGTTCCTATACTTATTACCTAACTTATAAGGATATGAACGGACAGGATTTCACCAAAATGGGGTCATTGACCTTAGTTAGATAAAAAACTATAACTAGGGTAGGGTAACCTGTCCGGTGTTGCAGTTTAAAATTGATTTAGTATTTTTAACCCTTAAGAAAAAACCAATCTTTAAGCAAGTAATGTTGAGTAAAGTGCGGAATGATAACAAAAACCAATAACCAACAATACATTACTCAGACAAATTTTAAAAAATAACCAATGATGAAGATTTACAAAATCACGTTTTTAGCAGCTTTCATGGCTGTGGGTGTGCTCCGGGCGCAGGACATTCACTTCTCGCAGTACAATGCAGCTCCTTTGGCATTGAATCCTGCATTGACCGGCGTTAACTCCTGTGATTGGAGAGCAGGTTTAACTTATCGCAACCAATGGGCTAGTGTTACAACTCCTTATGTAACCTACGAAGCATTTTTTGATGCACCGGTTGTGAAAAATATTGGGGGAGCTAGCAAATTGACTGCAGGTTTATTATTATTTAACGATGTATCAGGTGATGGCAACCTCAGCAATCTTTCGGCAATGGCATCTACTGCTTTTGTTTTGGGTTTAGGTGGTCGTGATAATCATAACCTATCAATCGGTTTACAAGGTGGTTTAATGCAAAAATCATTAGATTTTAATGCACTTAAATGGCCTAGTCAATGGGATGGTGATGATTTTAATACAGATCTTCCAACTTTTGAAGCCGGATTAGGTGATAATATTTCAAAATTTAATATGAGTGCGGGTTTAGCATATCACAACGAAGTGTCTAAATCTTTTAATATCACTACAGGTTTTGCAATGTTCAACTTAATATCACCAAGTGAATCATTTTTGCTTGATGAGGATAATAAATTAGGTGCTCGTATGGTTGGACACTTAAAAGCCGGTATCACTTTTGGTGGTCAGTTTGGTGTTATACCATCAGTATTATTCCAAACACAGTCTGGTGCTAAAGAAATTATTGTAGGTTCTGATTTTGGTTATTATCTGAACAATGCAAATTTTCCGGCAACCTTCTTCCTCGGTGGTGCTTATCGTTTAGATGATGCGATTATCGCTTCTGTAGGTATGGATTTTAAAAATTTCCGTTTCGGTGCCAGTTACGATATTAATACTTCAACATTAAAAGAAGCTAGTTCAGGTAACGGTGGTTTCGAATTATCATTGGTATATACAGGTTGTATTTTACCGGTAATTCCAACGCATTATGTAATGCCTTGTCCTCGTTATTAATTACGTGACCTCAATTAATTTTCAACTGATAAAGAAAAATAGTATATGAAAAAAATATTCGCAATTCTCACATTCGTTCTGTTGGCAGGATCAAGTTTTGCCCAAACATCGAATCCGGAATTAGATAAAATGAATTACACCCGCAAAATGATGTATGGCGATGCATTGATGTCTGCCGGAAGTTATTATAATGCGCAGGATGTATACAAAATGGCTTATGATGATGATGCAACCCAGGAAGCAGCATATAAATTGGCACGTGCATATTATTTGGCACGTAATTATAAAGATGCTGAAAAATGGTACAAAACTGCAGTTGAAGCAGGGAAATCAAAAGATATGTACCCTGAAGCAGGATTTTATTATGCCATGAGTTTAAAATACAATGGTAAATATGCTGAAGCAAAAGAAGCATTTAAGGCTGTTACTAAAAACAGCAAACTAAAAGGCCCAATTGGAACTGCATTAAAACGCCAATCAAAAAATGAAGACAAAGGTTGCGATTTAGCAATTGAATTAGGCAAAAAACCTGCTGATGTTAACGTTGAACATTTAGGTTCTAAAGTGAATAATAATTACACTGATTTTTCACCTAAATACAGCCCGGATAACAATTTAACTTATGCATCATTGGTGTCTGAAAATGTTATCGAAATGGGAACGCAACAAAAAACAGAATTGCGTGCACGTATTTTTGAATCAAAAGCAGATGGCGATTCTTGGGCACAGGCTACGGAATTAAAAGCATCTTTCAATAAAGGTGATGCGCATACCGGTAACGGTGCATATTCTCCGGACGGCAAACGTTTTTATTATACTGAATGTCGTCCAAACGATTCATTAGTAATGGTATGTAAAATATTTGTGAGTGAATGGTCTGCGGGCGAATGGGAAAATGGTAAAGAAGTTGGACAGGTAAATGAACCTGATTTTACATCAACTCATCCTGCTGTTGGAACATTTAAAGGCAAAGAATATTTATATTTTTCTTCTAATAGAACCGGCGGACGTGGTGGTATGGATATCTGGTATTCTGAAATTCAGAATAAAGGGAAAAATTATACCAATCCTATCAACTGCGGAACAAAGATTAATACTACTGGAGATGAAATAACGCCATATTTTAATGAGGAACAACAAATGTTTTATTTCAGCTCTAACGGTCAAATTAATATTGGTGGATTTGATATTTATAAATCAAAAGGTGGAATGAAATCTTTTGAAAGTCCACAAAACCTTGGTTTACCTTTTAACAGCTCAGTAGACGATTTTTATTTCTCTACCGATAAATCCGGTAAAAAAGGATTTTTTGTTTCTAACCGCAAAGGTGGTTTTTCTGTAAAAAGCGAAACATGTTGTGATGATATTTATGCATATAAATATCCACCAGAGTTCGTAATTATGGCACGTGCTATCGACGAAGTAACAAAAGAACCTATCATGGGTGCCTCTATCGATTTAATGCGTTCAGGTGCTAAAATGGACTCATCTGTTACTAAAACTGCTAACAATTACGAAGATTTCTTTTTAGGAACAGCTCAAGATAAATTCGAATTGACTGCTTACCGCGAAAAATATAAAAATGGTAAAGCAACTACTTCAACCGTTGGCTTAAAAGAAAATGATACTTTGTTTATTGACATCTTGATGGAGCCAATTATTGAAATGAAGCCTATTGAAGTAAAAAACATTTATTACACATTAGGAAAATGGGATTTACGTCCTGAATCATTTAAAGCACTTGACTCAATTTATAATGTATTACAATTGAGCCCACAATTAAAAGTTGAAATTGGTTCACATACCGATAGCCGTGATACTGATGAAAAAAATAAAATACTTTCTCAGCACCGTGCTGATACAGTTGTTAGTTATTTGATTTCAAGAGGTGTTGTTGCAGAACGTTTAGTTGCCGTTGGTTATGGTGAGTCAGTACCTAAAACATTATCATCTGAAGTAAAATTACCTGGCGGTGGAACTGTTCCTGCTAACACGGTATTAGTGGAATCATTTATCCAAAAATATAAAGGTGAAGATTATGAATATCTACACCAATTAAATCGTCGTACTGAATTTACAATCATCGGTGTAATACCAAACGCTATTATTAAATACGACGAAGCCACTATCGAAGCAAACGAAGCACGTAAACGTGAGGAAGAAGCTAAACGCGCTAAACAATTGCAAGATTTACAACAAGTTGATGAAACTGATGTAATTGAAACAGGAGATATAGAAACTAAGCCAAATACAAATACCAACACAGGCAATAAAGGAACTAAAACAACAGGTACAACTCCTGCTGCTTCAGCTTTAGACGCAACACTTACCAAAAAAGGTAATATGTTTGAAGGTAATGCATCTGTAAATGGTAAAGTGCAAACCAAATATATCTTAAACCTTAGCCCAAGCATTACAGTTGCAATGGTTGGTCGTGACTACTTCATTAAACTTTGGGAAGCCGGAGCAATTACTGAAGCAGACATTAAAAATGATAAACCTACCGACTTAGGTAATGGTGTAACTGTAAAAGGTGATGTGTTTACGATTAAAACATTACAATTAGGTGATATCACTTTAACTAATGTTGATACTAAAATCAATATGACCAGTACTCAAAATTTAATTGTTGGTGTTAAAGTGGCAGAAAAAGGCGGTTGTGAATTCGATGCAGCCAAAGCTAAATTTAAATGCAAATAAGCAAATCAACATTATAAAAAAAAGCGATTCATTAATTTGGATCGCTTTTTTTGTTATACCATTTTCTGTTATTTTTTTGTTGCCCGGAATAAAAAGAACCAACCGGCAATAAATGAAAGGCCACCCAATGGTGTTATCGCCCCCAGCCAACTCAACCTGGTGCCCAAAAGTGGTTCTGATAATACCAATAGATATAAACTTCCGCTAAAGATGATAATGCCGGCAAGTAACAGTGTAGTTGCAAGTTTCGCCATTTTTGCATTGAGCAGGTGGTAACCCAAGCCAACTGCCAAAAGGGCAAAGGTGTGATAAAACTGATAGCGAACTCCGGTTTCAAAAGTTTTTAGGTCCTGTTCGGTTAATTTTCCCGCATCTACAAGTCCTTCCAGTCCATGAGCACCAAAAGCACCAATGGCTACAGACAATGCTCCGAGCACAGCTGCAGTTCCAATAATTTTATTTTGATTCATTTTTATAAATTGATGTGAATAGGTGAATACCATTAACCCTATTATCAGGTTAGCTTTGCAAAGGTAACAAAGGAATTATGAGCAAAACAAAGCTTTGGGGTATTATAGGTGGAGGCGCGTTATTGGTGTTTTTTACTGTTTATATGCTGTTTTTTAATAAACGCAACGAAACAGTGCTGAATGCTATGCCTAATGATGTATTGTGTTTCTTCGACATAAAAAAAGCGAATGATTTTTCTATTGCATTAAATCAAAATGAAATATTCGGAGCGCTCAGGCAAACTTCCATGATTGGAACTTTACATAGTGATTTTAATTTGTATGCCGGCGTGCTGTCTACCAATCCAGAACTGCTCAGCGATTTATTGAACAGCAGAGTGGTAGCAGGTGCATTCACTACAGGTAATACCAAAATTGATTATTTAATTTTATTGCAACTTGATGAAGCTGCAAAGTTGAATCTTAAAAATTTCAAACCGGTAATTAACCAACAAAATCCGGATATAAATACCCACACATTTGAAAGGTCCTTGATTTATGAAATATCCTATAAAGGGACTGATACGGCTTTTTCATTTGCTTTAGAAAACGGCATTTTTATTTTTAGTACAACTTCGGTACTTGTTGAAAATGCCATCTTGCAATTAAAAAAGGGTAACCCTGTAACCGAAAATGAAGCATTTCAAGATGTGTTTTCAAATTTAAATAACGCTTCAAACAACAATTATGCGTTTTATATTAATACTGCACAAATGGCGGACTACTTTTCCATGTTTTCTACAAATGAAAAGTATGCAAGTATTATGCAAATGAAAAATTATGTTTCATGGATCGGTTTACAGCCTGAATTAAAAACAAATGGTATTGCACTAAATGGATATGCATCGGCAAAAGGTGAACAATCAACTTTATCATTGGGACAATATACCGGTCAGCTTGCAACAGATATGCATCCTGCAGTACCGGATAATGTTGCTGTATTGTATAGAATTAATAGCACCCAATTGTCAGAAAATTTTGCATCAAAATTGAAAGATGAAAGTGCGAACCGTGAATTTTTTGATTACTGGTCGCCATGGATGGCAGAGTCGTTAATTGTTGGATTGTCTGAAACCTTAGATGGTAACTTAGGTAAACGTGCATTTGTAATTGTTCCAACCCTGGATATGCAGCTTGCAAAAAGTAAATTGAAGTATGCATTAGTGTCAGATACACTGAGTTATAAAGGAATAGATATTTCCACTTTCAATTGTTTCGAAATGGCTGAAAAACTTTCCGGCATACAATTACCTGAGGTGTGTTATGGATTTTGGCAAAATGATGCATTAGTAATTGCTTTTGATTATTTGCAAATAACAAATTTGATTGATGCCGCAACAGGTAACCGTGGCCTTAGTAAAAACGCACAATACCTTGATTTTAAAAAAGAAATATCAGCCTCATTTAATGCGTCTGTTTATCTTGATTTAGCAAAAAGTGAAAAATTAATAACCGGTTATATTGCCGATAAACATCTTGACTCGCTTTCTGCGAACCTGCAATTATTGCAACAGTTCTCACAATTGGAATTGCAGTTTACTCAAAACAAAAATGTTTATCTGGTAAATGGTTTTGTGCATTTTGAAACGAATCCTCAAAAAAGTAGTGGGTCACTATGGAAAATAGATTTAGATGCTCCGGTTCAAAGTGGTCCATTTTGTGTTTATAATGATGTGTCGCGTCAGCATTGTGTGTTGGTGCAAGACACAGCCAATCAACTTATTCAAATTTCTCTAAATGGAGATGTGCAATGGAAACTTAGTTTAGACAGTAAAATATTAAGTGATATCCATGAAGTTGATTTTTATAATAACGACAAAACGCAATTTGTATTTAATACCCAAAATGCAATTTATTTAGTAGATGCGCAGGGCGAAGCAGTTGAAGGGTTTCCCATAACACTTACTACCCGTATTAATAATGCTATTGCAGTAATTGATAAGGACAAAGAAAATTATAAAATGTTTGTTGCGTGTGATAATGGCAATATATATGGTTACTATAAAGATGGTAAACCAATTGCTGGTTGGAGTCCATTAAAAGGTGCTGGAATAGTGAACTCTTCGATTTTTGATTTTACTTCAAAAGGTAATCAGGTATTTGGATTTGTAAATGACAAAGGAATTCAATTAAAAAAAGAAAATGGAAATAGTTTGCAGGTTATTCCTTTAAAATCAGCATTTGCCGACATGATTCAAGCCGGTCATCAAATTGGCGTGATTGACCAAATGGGGAATATTATTGTTGTGGATTCTTTACTTCAAGTGCAATCCATTCCGGGTAAAACTATATCAGGGAAGCAATTGATTTTGGATGTTCAGCACGATGATACATTAGATGTTATTTATTTTGATGAGTCGTATTTTAAAGCAAATACTATTTTAGGCAATAATATTTTTGTTACAGAAGCTGCACTTGCAGTTGATGTGCCTGTTAAATATACAGCAGGATCAAATACCTACTTTGGTTATAACACACTGGACAACAGACTATTCTTATTTGATGCGGATGGCAAGGTAATTAATGGATTTCCAATAGAAGGAAGTGCCAAAACTACCATAAAGACAATTTCGTCGAATGGGGATAAAATGCTCATAACCGTAATTGGCAACGCTGTACTCGCGTATAGGATTTTGTAACTTTGTCGCGTTAACAATCCAATATGGCAATTCAATCCACCAATTTTAAGTTTCCCGGCACCACTGAAGTGTATCATGGCAAAGTGCGAGATGTTTATACCATCCAAAATAATGTATTGGTAATGGTCGCAAGTGACCGGATTTCGGCATTTGATGTTATTCTACCCAAACCTATTCCATATAAAGGTCAGGTGTTAAATCAATTAGCAGCTTATTTTTTAGAGGCTACAAGAGATGTTGCTCCAAATTGGTTGATATCAACCCCCGATCCGCGTGTTGCTATTGGATACAGATGTGAACCTGTTAAAGTGGAAATGGTAATAAGAGGATACTTGAGCGGACATTCGTGGAGAGAATACAAAAGCGGAAAACGGATTATATGCGGGGTAACAATGCCTGATGGATTAAAAGAAAACGACAAATTTCCGGAACCTATAATTACACCTACAACAAAAGCGGCAGCCGGGCATGATGAAGATATTTCGAGAGAAGAAATTTTGCGTCAGGGGTTGGTGAGTGAAAACGATTATTTGCAAATGGAGGATTATACCAGAAAATTATTTGCACGTGGGACTGAAATGGCATTGAAACAAGGGTTGATTTTAGTAGATACGAAATATGAATTTGGTATATTGAATGGTGAAGTTGTTTTGATGGATGAAATTCATACGCCGGATTCTTCACGCTATTTTTATGCAGAAGGATATGCAGAACGCCAGTCTGCAGGAGCACATCAAAAACAATTATCCAAAGAATTTGTACGTGAATGGTTGATTGAAAATGGATTTATGGGGAAAGAAGGTCAGGTTGTTCCTGAAATGACAGATAGTTGGATTAAAACAATTTCAGATCGTTATATAGAATTATACGAACACGTTACAGGAAAAAAATTCGAACCTGTATCAAACAGTGTTGCAGAAATAGAAAACAATGTATCTACTGCACTAAGTAGGTTATCTATATAAGTAATTAGCCTAAAATTTATAGTTGACCATAAACTGCCATCCGCCATCAGTGAGTAGTTGCGGTTTGTATTCCGGTCCCGTCCAGCCTTCCGGTTTGGACCTGGTAATTGGAATAAATGGAAATTGTCCAAAACGATTGGCTTTGATACCAATTTTATCACCAAAATTGAGTCCAATATATCCGCCAATATTAAAGCCGAAAATAAACCATACACGCTCGTATTCTTCAGACCATGCGATAGCATCGGGCCCAGTTCTTTCTCCTTTAACTGATAAAGGATAAGTACCAAATATCCCGAAATCAGTACCCAAAACAAGGCTATGTTCAAACAATGAAATCCAGTCTGTTTGTATCCCTAAAGGTACTTCAAGGTAATCGTAAGTATGACTTTCGTAGCCTTGATAAATACTATTGATGGAGCCGGCTTGTAAATGTCTGAATCTTAAGCCATAATAATATCTGCCATGGTCTTCATCAACAATAAAATTGCCGGCAACTTCGTGTTCAATAATTAATCCGAGCTGATATGTTTTGTTGTCTACCATTCCGGATTCATCACCGGCAACAAATTTAGATTTGCCTGTGCTGTATTCAAATCGTAAAAAGGTATCCTGGGAAAATAGAGTTGTGCAAATTATCAAACAGGAGAGGAGACTTATCGTTTTTAACATATGTTAATTTTGCCGCAAGTTAATATGCATTTTTTAAAATAAAAAAAGGCCGACAATCGCCGGCCTTTACTTTATTTTATTGGATGGTTTATTTCGAAATAATTATTTGTTCTATTTGTTTGTATCCACTTTGTTCTACTTGTAAAATATACATGCCGGATGCAAAATTACTAGTGCTTAATTGAGTGGAA
>DAORKJ010000017.1:8026-21866 GCA_035439505.1 Chitinophagales bacterium | reverse complement strand
TACTTGTAAAATATACATGCCGGATGCAAAATTACTAGTGCTTAATTGAGTGGAATAATTGGTTTCAGCATTTTCTACTGTTTGTGCAGCAACCAAATTACCCACCATATCGTAAATATTAATAGTTACAGGTTCAGGCATTAAATTTTGTAAGTTGATATTTACGAAATCATTTGCCGGGTTTGGATAGATAGTAATTCCTGGATTGTATTCACCCATTTTTAACAATGTGGTAAAAACGGAAGAGGTTGAAAATGGCGAGTTAATACCGGCACCACAAACACTTCTTACTTTAAAGTTATAAGTTGTGCCAGGTGTTAATCCACTGATGCTTTTAAAATTAGAAGTTGCGTTAATAGTTGTCATTGGTCCTCCAACAGGGCCATAAGATACTTTGTATTTTATGGCATCAGGATCAGCAGACCAGTTTAATTTGGCAGTAGTTGTGGTAATGTTATCAGTAAATAATCCTGTTGGCGCAAATGTGCATGGTAAACATTCGGTTGTAAATGTGCCAACAGTAGTTGATGAATTGGAGGTATCGCAGGTTGTAAAAATTTTGTAGGTATAATTGGTACAAGCCGTTAATCCGGTAATTGTTGCACTTGGTGTAACAGCCAATGGCAGTGGTGTCCATGTACCACCTGCAGTAGGACGATATTTAATAGAATATCCTTCAGCACCAACAATAGCAGGCCAACTTAAAGTTGCTGATGTTGTTGTTACATCTGTTGAAATTGATGTTGGAGGGTTGCACACAAAATTGAGGTCTGTAGCCGCTAAAGCAGCTTCTTCGGCAGTAGGGTCAAAGATGTGAGCGAAAGCAATTACTGTAGAATCGCCGGCGGCAATATCACCAATCAGAAAAGTTATCTGAATTGCTTCGTCATTAATATTAGTGCCTGAAGTTGTATAGCCAGCTAACCCATTATAAGCCTCTTCAGGTGAGCCATCAGTAGTACTAAAATTACCGTAGCTAACTTTAGCATCTGCGTTTCTAGCACCAAGAGCAATATAACAACCATAGTCTTCTCCAACTGCTGAAACTAGGGCGTCACCGCTTAGTGGTGGATTTGATACAACAGTATTAATACTTGTATATCCTGCAGCTGTAATTACAGCTTCCGGATCCGGGTCTAAATTGCGTTTGTAATAAACATTACTAATTGTTGACGCAGTGGTATTTTTAATTGTTATTTCATGCAAAGCAAATAAATCATTTATTCCAATAGAGCTGTGTTGTGTTATTTCGATACCTACAATACTTCCAATCCAGTCTACACTGGCTGCAGAACCATCATTGGAATAATTATCAACGTCACCAGGAATATTGGATAGTCCACAGCCCTGATCTGTGTTGGTGTAAGTAACACCATTAAATTGTAAAGACCAACCTTCAACAGGTGATCCTGGAATGATATAATCACCACACCTGTTAGGTGTTCCTGAAAGCCACCCATCCATATCGCTATCTGCAACAAAACTTAATTTAGAACCAGAGGCATTAGGATGATAACCAAATGGCGCAACTATATTTGTGGCAAATGCGCCACAGGTGTTAATTCCACCTTCAACGAAATTGCCTTTAATAAAGGCATCGCCGCTTACAATTTGCGTGAAACTATTTGCAATTAGTGTGAAAATAAAGGAGCCGGTGAGCAGTAGTTTTTTCATGACATTTTATTTAAGGTAATGATTGTTTAATGTTATACAATTATAAGGAGTAAATAGTAAATTTAATAAGCATTTTCCATTTATGCAAAACGGCATTTTTTTTAATGCATGATTATATGGTTTTTGCTACCAATAGCACATGCGTTACTTGCAGGCAATCGCTAGTATAATTATTTTTGAAATCGCGATTCAGGTTTACCTTATCAATTGTGATAGCAGAATCAATTAAAGGTTCTTGAAACACAACTTTAAATTGAGCATTTTTTAATAAAGTTGTATAGTCGCATATCCTCAACCGGTTTTGGGGTTGGATGGAATTGTCGATGAGTTTCCATTGGGTTTTAGAAAACTTTAAAAAATTATATGCGCTAATTGATTTATCCAGATGGGCAAAATGGTCGCTCATGTCGATAAAATGTGACATTACACCATCAGCAACAATAATATTGTGAAAATAATCGAGTATGGCATTAATAACTTGCGGAGGAATATGTTCGAATGTATTATTAGAATTAATGAGATCAATTTTAGGTAATTGTTGAATATCAACTTTAGTGATATCCCCAATTAGCAGTTCAATATTGAGCTGTTCAAGTAGTTCATTCAGGTTTTTATTTTCCACCAGTAAAGCAGCTATGTTGTTGATTTTATCACTTTGATAGGCAGGTAAAAACTTTACTAATGAACCGTTATTATGATATTCAATAAATTTATTTATTGTTTCAATTAACCGTTCTTTATTGAGCACTGATTTTATGTCGGCAGAATAAATTTTTTCTGCACCACATAAATAAAGACCAATAGGCACAATGGGAAACCAGCCCGTCCCGATTTCCAGGCTCGTGAAAGATGGTTTTTTATTACCGTGTACAATATGGGCCGAAAAATGCTGCTGGCAGTGATGCAGTTTTGATGTAAACAGTGCATCAGTTAACTGCACACCTTTGGTAATGTACTTCTGAAAGAAAAAGTTGATGTTATGCCTGAAAGGCAAAAAGGATATTGTTTTTTGAATAGCTGCTTTTAATATCCAAATGGCCATTAGCTGTATTTTGTGTTAAGGGGAAATAAAACAATATTCAAAAAAAGTGACCTCGGCAAGATTCGAACCTGCGACCCTCTGCTTAGAAGGCAGATGCTCTATCCACTGAGCTACGAGGCCATAAAAAAATAACATTAAAAAAGACCCTCAGCTTAGAAGGCATCCGCCGGGGCGGACATCCACTGAGCTACGAGGCCAATATGTAAAACACCCTTATCTTAAAAGGGCATTCGCCTAAGCGGTAATAAAAACGCTGTTAGCGGGTGCAAAGGTACGGAATTAAAGCCAATTTTTAGAAGGCTAACCAGCCAAAACTGACGGTAGGCACAACTGTAAAAAATACATTGGTGTTTTTAATATGCTCCCTTTGCGGCGTTTCGCCTATCACGAAGGTGTAATTGTCGCCAAATTCATCTCCTGAAAAGTAAGTAGTTGATTCGCCAATAGGAAGGAAAATACCCGCTTCCAGACTTACATCCAGCGTAAACTGATCCCATAAAATATTTTTAAATCCCAAAGACCCGAAAAATCCAATGGCCTGGGCATTGTCAAGTTCATAAGAGCGAATTTCATCCGGAATCGATAATTGGTCAAATTCTGAATCTGTATATTCAGATGAATAACCATAATGGGTGACATAAATCCCAAAATAACTACCTAAAGGTGCAGGGGTTGCGGTAAGGAATGATTTATACCCTAGCGTTAACATGTTTCCTTTTGAGTTGGCTCCGGCCAAATGTGTTTCGGTATTTGCTAAATCAGAATATTCCAAATTGGTAGTAAAATTCCATTTATTATAGCGCAACATTAAACTCCCTCGGTTTAACACAACGTATTCAACGGCTATTTTAGGAATATGTTTTACCAAAATTGGCGACTCATTTAAATAATGTGCATCACTTAAATTAAAATCGAAATATCTTGCTGTTAAAGTTGTGACAGGCGAATAACCTACTTCAACGGTAAATTTTTTGCCTTGATAACCTACAGCTTGTCCGAACAGGTTTTGTATGGCGCAAACAATTAATCCTAAAGTGAATATTTTTTTCATGGTATTATTAATTGTTTGATGATTTTGATAATTGATACAACATTTCATACGTGTGCGAATTTAAGATGGCCCTTGAATCATTATTATGCAGGAATAAAAATTTGAGCACACTAGCTTCTCTTGTTTTTACATTATATACCAAGCTTAGATAAAAGAACTCGTATTCAGGTTTTATTAATTCGTAAATGCCATAAGGTAATAACGGAATAAAAAACGGTGACAATCCTATATACAGGATTGGCCCAAGAATATTTTGTCGGTCGCGAAGGGAAACTATACCTGTCCATAAAAAATAATCAGAACCTAATTCATTAGCAATTGAATCAATCATCATTTGGTTGTAGCCAGGCATATTAATGCTGCCAAAATCCAATTGTTCGCCAAACCAGTCGTTCAGTTCATTCATTTGGTTAAATTTAGTTGCGTCTTCAGGATTCATTTTAAGCGGGTCTAAAACAATCAAATTAACGCCCAGCAAATCTGCATTTTCCTGCAACACATCCATATAATTAATTTCACCTTCCTCGCTGGAGATATATTCAATTGCATTGTCTTTTCTTAAATCAATTCTACGGTAAAATGGGTTTACAACAACTACGGTATCTATTCCTAATTTTTTACCCCAAAAATAATTTCGTGTATCGCCTTTGTTTTTATAGGCAATTCCGGCTCGTTTGTAGAGTTTAGCTTCTTCTTCTCGTAAATCGCGTTCAATAACAGCATCGGTCCACATGCGCCGGAAATCTTTCATCTCCCAATAATCATTATACACATATAGTAGGTGTTTTTTGTATTTATCGGATTTAATTTTTTCGGTGGTTGTACGTTTAGCGCGAACGGTAGTTTTGCGTGTTATTTTTTTAGTTTTGGTGCTTGGCGGCGCCACTTTTAATTTAGGATTTGCGATATCTGAAAGTTTATAAAGACTGTCGCGAGAAACTGTTTGATCGCGCAAAAAGTCATCTTCGTCGTTAAAATGATAAAACACCAAATCATTTACCAGTGAACGGCATAACGGCAGCACCTCAGGGTCTTCAGGGTGGTCTAAATGTATTCTAAATGTGTAGTCTAAAGCCATTACATTTAATTCCACATCATTCATTGCCCAAAGCATAAAATATAATTGTTGCTGCTCACCTTCATAATCTTCAAAACGTGCTTTTTCAGCATACACTTCATCATCTTTACTGTTTCTGAATTTTGATAAACCGGTGAGTGATTTTGCAATAATTTTTTCGAGATATAAATTGTCAGGGTCTTTTTGTAGTCCAAGATACGCAGCATAAATTGCATCCTGATATAAATGGTTATGCAAATAAAACATGGGCAATTCGTAGCGAGCAACATTGCGGAGTTGCGAAAATTTTTCTTCTGAAACTAAATAAGCACTGCGATTACTCAGTCCAACATTTTTGGCATATTCGTTTACTGTTTTTCTCCTGTCACCAATACTGGGATGGGTGCTTTTAAAAGATTCTTTTTTAGCCAATTTTTCCGGCTCGCCGGTAATTTTTTTAATGGAATCTAATTTCAAATTTTTAGATGTAACATAATATTTACTTTCAAAAAAATCTACAGGGAAACTTTGATTGTCAAAAGGCAGGTAGGCATATTTTAATACATCAAAAACATTGTTTAATGTGTTGGTATCAGCGGCATATTTGGTGCGCATCAATGACTGTATGCCATATTCATCAGCTTCTGTTTCAAGTGCTTGAGAATATAAATTTTTAATTACCAGTGAAGCATTAAATGAAGATGATTTTTTTAAGAGGGAATTATTCGAACTTTTTTTATCAATTTCTTTGGCTTCCATATAAAAATCAAGTCCGTGTTCACGTGCAATATGTCCAATTTCGTGACCCATTATATAAGCCAGTTCAGCTTCGTTTTCCAGCATAGAAATTAATCCCATGCTAATAAATATATTTCCACCGGCACCTGCGAAAGCGTTCACTACCGGTGAACGCAATAAATAAAATTTTACCTGACTGCGTAGTTGTGGATCGCCTTTTAATAATTCGTCAGCAATAGCATCTAAATAACTATTATATTCGGGATTGTACAACACTAAACCACTGCGCATCATTTCATCTATTGAAAATCCGCTTTCCAGATAATATTGTTGTTGTGTTTTTTGCTCTGATTTAGATAAGTCTGATTCAATATTGGCAATTTCTGATTGATATTTTTCGCTGGAAGGAGTATAAACTTCTGAAGGTAATGTGCCTACATTAATTACACGCTGGTATTCAGAAGGAGTTTGGGCAGTAGCAAGCACATAATTAAACAAGCAAACTGCTGCCAGTAGTGTTTTTTTCATTTTGATGTTATTTACCCTACAATTTTACTGATTTTAAGGATAAGTAGCATGAAAAAAGCGAAGGTTTTTGGCCTTCGCTTTAAAATGATATCCTCTAAATTTTATGGCTTGTCTTTCAATGTCATGTGTTTAATACCTACATTCCACATGGTAAAACTAATCCAATCGGCATCTTCTTCAATTATTTTAGCTAATGGTTTTCCTGCACCATGGCCAGCCTGAGTATCGATGCGAATCAACACCGGTTTATCACCTGCTTGTGCCGATTGCAGGGCTGCAGCATATTTAAACGAATGGCCCGGAACAACTCTATCGTCGTGATCGGCTGTGGTAACCATTGTAGCTGGATATGAAGTTCCCGGTTTAATATTATGCAAAGGGGAATATTTATATAAATAATCAAATGCTTCTTTAGAACTATCGGCACAACCATATTCAACAGCCCATCCCCAGCCAACGGTAAATTTGTGATAACGCAACATATCCATAACGCCAACACCTGGAAGTGCAACAGCAAATAAATCAGGACGTTGAGTCATACAAGCGCCAACCAGTAATCCGCCATTAGAGCGACCTTGAATGGCTAGTTTCGTATTAGAAGTATATTTTTCGTTAATTAAATATTCACCTGCTGCTATAAAATCATCAAATACATTTTGTTTCTTTTCGAACATAGCCGCTTTATGCCATTCTTCTCCATATTCACCTCCTCCTCTAATGTTGGCAACAGCGTATACAAATCCCTGTTCTAACATAGCAATTCTTGAAATGCTGAAACTTGGTGTAATAGAAATATTAAATCCACCATAACCATATAATAAACATGGATTTGAGCCATCCATTTTCATGCCTTTTTTGTGCACAATAAACATAGGTATTTTTGTGCCGTCTTTGCTCGGATAAAATACTTGTTTCATGGTGTACTTAGAAGCATCAAATTTTATTTCTGATTTCTTATACATATCAACTTTACCTGATTGGATATTGTATTTATAAATATCAGCCGGAGAAAGGAATGTTGTAAATGAGAAAAACACTTCGTCGTCGTCGCGTTCACCGGCAAAACCACTGGCAGTTCCACCAATACCATTGTTAGGAAGTGCAATTTGTCTTTCAGCATCTCCTGTGCGTGAAAACTGAATAATTACCGGTTTTACATCGCGTAAATAAAAGGCAAATAATTTACCACCTGCCAATGAAACGGTTGATAATAATTCTTTTTGCTCAGCAATAATTACTTTCCAATTTTCCGGTTCAGGACGTGTAGGGTCAACACTTACTACTTTGTAGTTTGGTGCATTGTGATTAGTCATGACAATTAACTTATCATCGTCATTATCTAAAATGGTATACTCAAAATCGAATCCCGGAAATAATTTTGTAAATGATGCATTTGGTTTGCGCAAATCTTTCCATAAAACTTCAGTGCCTGATGTTCCCGGACTTACATACACAAATAAATATCGTTCATCTTCGGTAGTTTGTGCACCAAAATAATATTTAGAATTTTTTGGGTCGGTATAAATTAATTTATCGGAACTTTGTGGCGTGCCTAATTTATGATAGAATATTTTTTGGTTTTCACTAGTGCCTGTAAATGTTTGAGAAGGTTTATCATAAGCGCTATAATAAAATCCATCTCCCTGCCAAGCGGCGCCACTAAATTTTGTCCATTCTAATTTATCAGCCAACATTTCATTTTTGGCAACATCTTTTACATACATGGTATTCCAGTCGCTGCCGGCTTTGCTTTCACTAATTGCCACATATTTTCTATCGTTACTAAAACCTGACATGGATTGTGTAATTGTTCCATCTTCAGAAAGTTTATTAGGGTCAAGAAATACTTTTTCCTCTCCGTTTAAACCTTTTTTATAAAAGGTTACACTTTGATTTTGCAGACCATCATTTTTACTATAAAAATAATATTCACCTGAGCGGTAAGGCGTAGACATTTTAGGATAATCTGCCAGTTCTGTCATACGTTGCTCTAATTGCTCACGATATGGGATTTTTGCCAGATAATCAAACGTTACATCATTTTGAGCTGTAACCCAACCGCGCACGGCAGAATCTTCGTTAGCTTCAGCTTCCAGCCAACGGTAAGGGTCGTTTACCATTGTGCCGAAGTAATCAGAATTGGCTTCAGTCGTTAATGATGCGGGATAAGTTACTTTGCCCGGACCTTGAACATCTTCTTCCGGTGCTTTAGTATTTTGCTTGCATGACATAATAGTCACACAACATACGGTAATTATTGTGGTTATGCGCATAAAGTTGTGATTTAATAACAAAGTTAATTCAATATAGCTGTATATCAGGATTTATAACAGTTTTTAACGTCAGCTTTTTAATGCCATCCAACGCAACATATCATTTTTGGTGACAATACCCATTAATTTATTGTTTGCTACAACTGGCAAGCTGCTAATCCAAAGATTTTGCATAATTTCTAGTGCCTCCGAAATTTCACTTTCAGGTGTTATTGTAGTAATATCTTTACGCATTATTTTTTTAACAGGCAATTCACCGAATAATGGATTTATTTCTGCAATTTCAGCTATGCGACCACTTGTGACAACACCAACTAAATTGCCTTTTCTGTCCTCAACAACGATATGATTAACATCGTGCCAACGCATTATTTGATCAACCAATGCAGCCGGGTCATCGGGAAAAACGGTTATTACATCTGAACTCATTAATTGTTTTACCGTGCGCATATTAGCTACCTGTTTTTTTAACGCAACAGGGATTTGTATATCAGACCATGCACAAACAGCAGTGTTTTGTTGTTGTTGGTCATGCATAAATTCAGTAAGCGCAGTTAATGCATCAGTTACGTTCATTTCCTTTTTTAGATTGCGGAAATTTCTTACTTGCCATTGTGAGCCTGTGTTACTTGATAAACGTTTTTCAATAGTGCCTAAATACACATAAATTTCTTCATTGCTGAAACCGCAATTTTTTAATCCTTCATGCGCTAATGGCAGCAATTCATTTTTTATTAAATCATGAGCTGAAATGGTTTGTCCCCTCCAAACAAAAACACTTTCAACACCTGAACGCGCAGCTTTAAAAAAGTTGGATTTTACATCTTTAAAATCAAAATGTTCCCAAATCTTTTTTACATTTTCCGGTCTTGCTTTCATTAAACCAACCCAAAATGCAGCATTGGCAATTTCGTCCTGAATGCTTGGTCCTGCAGGGATATAGCGACATTCGATACGCATGTGCGGCTTGTTATCGGTAATGCCGTAGCACATTCTGTTCCATCTGTAAATAGTGCCATTGTGTAAACGCAATGCGCGCAATTGTGGTATACCTCCGTTTTGAATTGTTTCAACTGAATTTTCGGTAATTTCATCATTTATTAAAACTTCAAAACGCGTAATATCCTCTTTATATATTTCAGTAATTGAATGGTAAATCCAATCTTTACCAAATGTTACACGCGGACGTTGCTCTCTAATTTCATCAATGCTATGTCTGGTATCGATGCTTTGTTGAAATAATGCAATTCTGATTTCACTCCATAATTCTTTTCCGAGTAAAATGGGCGAATTAGAAGAGATGGCCAGTACCGGTGCAGAAATAGCTAAAGCCCAATTATATGCAGGGACAAATTCTTCCGGTGGGATTTGTAAATGTGTTTGAAAGCTAGTATTGCATGCTTCGAACATAATACTATCATGTCGAATATGTAATTCATCAACACCTTTTAAATATAAATCGAACTTTCTCCCACGTAAATCACGTAATTTTTTGCTCAGCATATGATAACGTTCCAATGGCGTTAAATAATCCAATGAAATTTCATTACGTGAAATGGTAGGTAAAATTCCTGCTAATACTAATTTGGTATTGTTGGTAGCTGCCAGATTTGCAGCCATCTGAAATTTTTCCAACAAGTCGTTTTCCATAGCTGCAAAACAACCGGGTTTCAATAACTGAGGTAACAGATTGATTTCAATATTATACTTTGCGAGTTCAGTAGTAAACTGCGGATGATTTATTTTATTTAATAAATCAATAGCATTGTCGGCCGGTTTAAAATCTTCATTTACAATACAAACCTCCTGTTCAGCACCTATTCTAATGTTGTCGGACTCAAAAAGGTTAGCGGTAATCATCATTTCAAGCGCTTCAATATCATTAAGCAATGCATTGACAAACTTGATGTGATTTGAGGCGGTTTTTTTTATCTTTAAGGATGTTTCTCCCATAAGCTGGCTTGTTTTTCAAATGTAGTAAAAAACAATTTTTTAACAAGTGATTTAAATCAGTTTTTTTAAATAATTGAGCCAATACTACTAAGTTTACAAAATGTTATCTCAAACGGGCAATGTAATAAAGATAGAAGATTCATGGAAAGAGGTGCTTATGGATGAATTTGATAAGCCCTATTTTAAAGAGATCAGGCAATATCTGAAAAGTGAAAAGGCCAGCAGGAAAGTAATATATCCTCCCGGACCGCTCATTTTTAACGCTTTTAATACAACTCCGTTTCATAAGGTTAAAGTGGTGATTATTGGTCAAGACCCTTATCATGGTGAGGGACAGGCACATGGATTGTGTTTTAGTGTGCAAAAAGGCATAAAACCACCCCCTTCCTTAGTCAATATTTATAAAGAAATGAAATCAGACTTAGGTTTGAACCCGCCTCCGCACGGTAATCTTCAATCTTGGGCAGAACAGGGGGTATTTTTATTAAATGCCATGCTTACTGTAGAAAAAGACCAGCCGGCCAGTCATCAAAAAATAGGATGGCAAAACTTTACCGATGTTGCTATTCAAAAACTCAGCGACCATCGTGATAAACTGGTTTTTATATTATGGGGAGCATTTGCACAACAAAAAGCATTGTTGATTGATAGCAATAAACATTTGATAATAAAATCACCACATCCATCGCCATTTAGTGCTGATAAAGGTTTTTTTGGGTCAAAACCTTTTTCCAAAACAAATCAATGGTTGGAACGTAACGGCATTACAGCAGTAAACTGGCAGCTTACATGAAAAGAAATTATTCAATAGGCATTATAGTATTATCCTTAATTTTAATGAGCGGGTTCACGGTTTCAGCACAACAACTCAATATTGATTCATTAATACATATCACCAAAACAGGTGTGGATGATACCAATAAAGTAATAGCATTTCGTGCATTATGCGGTGCAACATCTAATTCAAATCCTCAACAAAGTATTCAGTACGGCTGGCAGGGTGTTGCTTTAAGTAAAAAATTATTTTGGGACAAAGGAACCGCAGGCTGCATGCTGAATGTAAGTATTGCCTATAGTAATTTAGGAAAATATGATTCTGCTGTTTTGATTTTGGATACGGCTTTAGTGTATGCTAAAAAAGTTGGAGAAGAAAAACGTATAGCGCTTATTTATATTAATCAGGCATCCGCCTATATTTATATGGGAAAGTTAGATGACGCCATGCAGGTTGCGTTAAATGCAGTGCCTTATGCCGAAAAATCGGGAGATGCAGACCGGCAAGCACGGGTTAACATGACAATTGGCAATATTTATTTTTATCAGGAAAAATGGAAAAACGCCGAAAGTTACTACGCAAAAAGTATACCTCTGTTTGAACAATTGTCTAATGAAAACATGGTGGGCGTGGTAACGATGAATATGTCCATTTCTCAAAAAAATCGAAATAGTTTAGATACTGCTGAAATTTATGCCTATAAATCTATTGATATACTCCAACGGAAAAATGATATAGAAAATTTAATATTGGCCCATACCAACTTAGGTGATTTATTGAGTTATAAAAAAAATTATACCGGTGCAGAAAAGGAATACCTGTTATCCATCAATCTGGCTGAACAAATTGGCGATTTTGAACAACAGGTTGCCAATAAACAATCGCTGGGCGATTTATATTTTCAAATGAAAAAATATAAGCAAGCAGAACAGTTATTGTTACCAATATATGATTCGGCAGTAGTGCATAAATTTTACGATGAACAATTTGATATTGCCGGAACACTTTCATCATTGTATGCTGAAACAGGCAATTATGAAAAAGCATTTTTATTTTTAAAACAATTAAATGCCGCAAAAGATACAATTGACAATCGAAAACAAAATGAACAACTGCAGGCATTACAGGAACAATATACTGCAGACCAACGTGAAAAGGAAATTGCATTGCTAAACGCGACAAACAATCTGCAACAAAAAGAAATAGAGCGTAAAAACCTCATCACCATATTACTTGTCGTTATATTCGGAGCCTTGGTGGTTTCAGGGTTTGTCATTTGGAATAGATATACCTTAAAACAGCAGTTAAAGGAAGTGCAACTGCGTAATAAAATTGCCGCCGATTTACACGATGACGTTGGTGCAACGCTCAGCAGTATTAAAATGTACAGTGAAATAATTAAATCTAAAGGAACGGATTTACAAACTGAACAAGATCATTTGTTAAATAAGATTATAAATAATTCCAGCGAGTCGATTGAAAGTATGAGCGATATTGTATGGATGGTAAAACCCGGGAACGATAAATTTTCGAGTTTAAACAATCGCATCAAACATTTTGCTGAGGAGGTATGTAGTACAAATAATATTGAACATACCACGAACTTTCAGCCGGAATTAGCGCAGTTAACACTGCCAATGGATATGCGTCGCGATGTGTATCTTTTGATAAAAGAGGCTGTTAACAATGCAGCAAAATATGCTCATGCCAGTCAACTTGATATTGTCATTACATACAATAATGATACACTGCAAATTGCAGTTACTGACAACGGAAAAGGTTTTGACACTTCCGCCGATGTTCATGGTAATGGCTTGTCCAATATGCACGCCCGAGCTACAAAATATGGAGGAAGCTGCACTATTGATAGCCGTCAAGGGCTTGGCACATCAGTTTATGTTCAATTACCGGTGAAATAAATCAAAATGAAGTAACTTTATGTTTATTCATTCAGGCTCTCGTATATGTTGAACAGGTTGTATACCCGAATAATGTTTTTTTTATTTTTCGTCTTTTGTTTTAACAGTATTTCTTTGTTTGCCCAAGAATACCTTGTTAAATCATTTGGCGCAAAACAAGGACTTGCCAGTGCTGAAATTTATACGTTGTTTCAAGATGATGATGGATATATATGGTTAGGAACACGTTTGGGGGTAAGTAAATTTGATGGCATTTCCTTTGTAAATTATAACGGCAGCAACGATTTGCGATTTGGAAAAGTATCAGCAATAACGCAAGATGCAAATCGCACAATTTGGATAGGTTGTGAAAATGGTTTGTTTTACTTCGAAGAGGGAATATTTAAACATGTAGCATTTGATTCACGCTTTCCTGATAGCTGGATTTACGCGTTAAACGCTGATGTGGAAAATAAACTTTGGATTGGTACATCTGACGGTCCTGTTTTGATAGAAGAACAACAAATTCAAAAAATTAAATCAGGCGATACTCTGGCATTTAAATTATTATCAAACTGGTCGCAACTATCCGATCCTAGTAACCAGGTATTTACTATCACAACAAAAAAACAAAATAATGAAATCATAACTTATTTCGGCACTCGGAATTCTGTTATTCAATTAAAAAATAATGAGTTTGCAATTAGGTGGTTTAGTCGTGAACCACGTTTAGAAGATGTCAGCGCTATTAAAGTCACCAACCATAATAAACTGCTTATAGGCAATAAGTCCGGATTTTATTATAAAGAAAGTAATACCGGTTTTGATACCATACACGATTTTACCTATGC
>DAORKJ010000017.1:0-7926 GCA_035439505.1 Chitinophagales bacterium | reverse complement strand
TTTATTATAAAGAAAGTAATACCGGTTTTGATACCATACACGATTTTACCTATGCAACGGGCATGACAACAATTAATGATTCAGTTTTTTATGTGTTGGGATTTGAAGGTATTTATAGTATAACAGGAAATACAACACGAAAGCTGACCGAAATTGCCAGCTTAGGTTATGATAGTCCTTCCTGTATTTTATACGATAAAGAACAAAATCTCTGGATAGGAACCTGGGAAGGTTTAGTGCAACTTAGGAAAAATACAATAACTACTTGGTTGCCGGGTAAAACACCGAATTTAAATGATATGTTTTCTGTTACTGAAGCACCTTCCGGTGAAATGGTATTTGGTGGCAACAGAGGGAATGTTCTCGTGTTTGAAAACAATCAATTCAATAAATATTTTGGTTTAACGCAAAAACCCTGGCCATTATCTGAAGTGTTCGGGCTGTACTTCAGCGACAATTTAGTTTGGATGGGAAGTGGTTACCAGGGACTTAGCGTTTGGGATGGGAAAAACATGTTTAATTATGCCGGAGAAAAACTAAAAGATGAACACGCACAAGGTTTTTTTCGGGATGAAAAAAACAATCTTTTTGTTTTAAGCGATGGTGGACTCACACAAGTGTTAAATCCGGATAACCCATCTGAGTTAGCGTTTAAATATTTCCCTTGGGGAATTGATATCGGCGGACAATATCTGAAAATATTTGATTATGCAGTATTAAAAAATAATGCTATTTATTTAGCTACCAACTTTGGTGTAGTGTATTTTAATGGTGATACATTGTTGCAGGTGAAAACTGATAATGCATTGTTAAATGATGCATTAATTACCTCGATGGCAATATATGATGATCAAACAATTTGGCTGGCAACGGGAAATTATGGCCTTTTCAAAATCCAACCTGATAAAACGCAGGCAAAAGTGGTATTTCAATTATCTGAAACAGATGGTTTACTGGCAAACGCAGTTCTGGATTTAGTGGCCGATGAAAAAAGAGATTATTTGTGGTGTGCTCATTATAATGGATTAACGGTTGTTGATTTAAATAATAAAAATCCTAAAGTAGTAAAAAGAATTACTAAAGACGAAGGTTTTTTACCATACGATTTTACATATTGCAAATTAGCCTTACAACAAAAAGCAGACTGCATATGGATGGCTACCACGGCCGGTGTTCAGCGACTGAATATTAATGAAATGCCGCGCAATAACGTTCCCGCAACACCTATAATTCGGAATGTACTTTTATTTAACAACGCTGATGCAGTTGGTGCCTATGCTGATGAAAAAGAGTTGATAAGCGGAATTTGGCTCAATCCTAAATTCCCCCATAATAAAAATGCGATATCTTTTAATTTTCAATCGCTCTCTTTGGTTATTCCTGAATTAAATCGATGCCGATACAAATTAATTGGTTATAATGAAGAATGGGTATATACCAAAAATGAAGGTGAAGTAACATTTGCTGCATTATCGCCAGGCAGTTACACATTTGTGCTTGAGGCTGCAAATAACGATGGACTTTGGAACACAACTCCTGCTAGTTATTCATTTACCATTACCAAGCCTTATTGGGCAACATGGTGGTTTATACTTGTGGCATTAATTACAGTAATACTGATCAGTTATGGTATTTATCGTTATCGGATTAATCAATTAATTAAAATAGGTAATATCAGAAATAAAATTGCAGGTGATTTACATGATGATATCGGTTCAACCTTAAGTAGTATCAGTATGTATAGCGAAATTGTCCGTAATCAAATAGGTAATAAAACAGATGTAAACGATGAACTGCTTAAAAAGATTACACAAAATTCCAAAGAAATGGTGGACAATATGAGTGATATTGTTTGGGCAATAAAACCTGAAAACGATAGATTTAAAAATATAGAAAGCCGCATGTTTAATTTCGCAACCGAAATGTGCAACCTAAAAGGAGTGGAGTTGAAAATGGATAAATCGAATATTGATGGAGATATAAAAATAAGAATGGAAGAACGCCGTGATTTTTATCTCCTTTTCAAGGAGGCAGTAAATAATGCCATTAAATATGCACAATGTTCAACGTTAATGGTTAATTTCAGTATTGAACAAAAAACACTTGTTATGACTATTGCCGACAACGGAAAGGGTTTTGATGTAAATCAGGCGCAACAAAAAGGGAATGGATTAAATAATATGGTGGTAAGAGCGCGTCAGCACGGTGGCGATTGTTTGATTAGCTCAGCTTTAGGCAAAGGCACTGTTGTAACGGTAATGTGGCCGCTAACCTGATTGCGGTATATATTAAACAATCGTATATTGTATTTTTGTTTTATAATCAACGACAATGGAAAACATCAGAGTGGCAATTTTTGAAGATAATAAACATCTTCGTGAGAGTTTATATTATTTAATCAACGGCACACCCGGATTTAGTTGCACCGGAGCCTATCCTGATTGTAATGATGCCGTTTTCCAAATTACTAAAGACACTCCTGATGTTATTCTAATGGATATTGAAATGCCCGGATTAAATGGTATACAGGGTGTTAAACTGATTAAAAACAAATTCCCTCAAGTACATGTGCTTATGCAAACTATTTTCCATGATGAAAACAATATTTTTGATGCCATTTGTGCTGGAGCTTCCGGATATATATTAAAAAGTACAACGCCTGCTGAATATATCGCTGCAATAAAAGATGTATATAACGGCGGCTCACCAATGACCGGCTCTATTGCCCGCAAAGTATTGGAACTATTTCAAAAAAACATTCAGGTTGAAGCAAAACAAGATTATCAGCTTACTCCAAAAGAAAAAGAAATGTTGCAGTTTATGGTGCAAGGAAAAAGTTTTAAAATGATTGCCGAAGCAGCCGGTATCAGCTACGAAACGGTGCGCACGCACATGAAAAATATTTATGCCAAACTGCATGTTAATTCAAATACTGAAGCAGTTAGTAAAGTGTTGAAGGAGAAATTATTGTCGATATTTTTCTAACACATTTTCACACGTATTCTACATTGGGTTATTTAATGTAACTCACTATTTATTATTAAAAACAACTTGTAACTCTCAAATTACAACACAGTCTTTTTTAATAATTAAAAAAAGGGATTTACATTAAGCCATATTCACTACCTTCTGCTTTTTTAGTCAACCTTCATTTTTGTCGCTCCCCCTATTGTGGTATTTCTTACCTTTTAAAACAGTTGCACTTTTGAGATGAATAATTAAATCTCAATTTATGAAAAAGCTATTTACCTTATCATTAGGAGTTTTACTCTTGACTCAAGTAAAATTATCCGCCCAAACCAATATTTTTCCCGCAACAGGAAGCGCAGGAATTGGAACTACAACACCTGTTTCCAGTGCTATTGTAGAAATGCAATCTACCTCACAAGGGTTGCTTGCTCCGCGTATGACAAAAGCGCAGCGCGATGCAATAGCTGCACCGGTAGCAGGTTTGCTTATTTTTCAAACCAATTCGCAACCAGGGTTTTATTATTATACCGGAGCGGGTTGGACAGCCATGGCAGCAAAGGGAGCGAATACATCCTTGTCTAATTTAGCTGCATCAACTGCAATAAATACCGGCTTAACTCCAAATGCCAACAACACACTTGACTTAGGTTCTTCAACTGCTAATTGGAATGAACTTTATGTAAACACCATCAAATTTATGGATGGCTCCACACAGACTACCGCAGGCGG
Source organism: Chitinophagales bacterium (assembly GCA_035439505.1). GTDB lineage: Bacteria > Bacteroidota > Bacteroidia > Chitinophagales > BACL12 > UBA7236. The sequence goes on along the minus strand of DAORKJ010000017.1, from coordinate 4,227 downwards.
GGGAGGTGGAAGTTACACTGCCGGAACAGGTATTAATATTACCGGTACCATTATTTCAAACACCGGTGATACTAATGCTGCTGATGATGTAAGTACATCCACCAATTTTGGCGGCGATGTAACAGGCATTTATAATAATATTCAATTAGCAAGCGGTAGTGTAGGTTCTGCAGAAATTGCAGATGGAACAGTTTCATCTACCGATATAACCAATGCCACAATTGCCGCAGCTGATTTAAGTTCAATGGGTGCAAGCACAGGACAAGTAATGCAATGGAACGGAACTTCATGGGTAGCAACTACTCCAGCTGCAGGTGCTGAAACTGACCCTCAGGTAGGTGCAAATACTACTGATTTAGTTCCACGTTGGGATGGTACTGCATTAGTAAGTGGTGCAATTGCAGATAATGGTGATAATATTTCAGTAGGTTGGAATAGTGGAATTAATACTGCTGTTTCTGCAGCATTTTATAATAATGAAAGTGCATTTCTTGATGAAGATATTGCATTAAAAGCAGTGGATCATACCCTCTCTCTTGGAGGTACATCAACTGTGCATGCATTTACCAATCTTGGATATAATACTTCAGGTTTAATATTTTTTGATACACCGATTTCACATGCAGCTACATGGGCAGCAGCAACTTCAACTGATAATGCAGCATCGGTATATGCAACCAATACTTCTACCGGTACAAGTAATTATGGTTTAATTGCAAAAGCAACCGGCGCAGGAACTACCAACTTTGGCATATGGGCAAAAGCTTCGGGTGCTACTAATAATTATGCGCTAATTGTTCCATCCGATGGTGGTAATGTTGGTATCGGAACTTCAGCGCCTAACGTGCGTTTGCATGTGAATAGTTTACTTGGTGAAGATGCTTTCCGTGTGCAGGTTTCGGGCTCAACCAAATTGTTTGTGCAGTCTAATGGTGGTACATCATTCGGCGGTTTAACTGCAGCGCCATCAAATGGTGTTTATGTTTCAGGAAATGTTCAAGTTGGCGCAGAACCTGTCCCTGCAGGATATAAAATGAGTGTTGATGGTAAATTTATTTGCGAAGAAGTAAAAGTACAATTGAGTGCCGATTGGGCGGATTATGTATTTGAAGAAAATTATAACCTGATGAGCATTGATGAAGTTGCTAAATTTATTGCTACCAATAAACATCTTCCTAATATTCCATCTGCTGATGAGTTAGAAAAAAATGGTCTCGATTTATCTGCAATGAATATTTTAATGATGCAAAAAATTGAGGAACTTACTTTATATGTTATCGAATTAGATAAACAAAATAAATTGTTACAACAGGAAGTTGAATTACTTAAAAAATAATTGTTCATTAAATTAAATTCAATTATTATGAAAAAAATTACAATGAACATCATGTTGTTATGTGGTTTGATAAACATCGGCAATGTAACAACAACCAGTGCACAATCTGCAGTATTGCTGGACGATGGCAACAAACAAGTAGAATGTGTTACTGAAGAAAACTATCAGCAATTTATTCGCCCGCAATTAAAGGCAAGTATAAATAAGTTACGACAGGAAGGAAAATTGAATTTTGCCAATGATGGAACTAACGCAAAAGTTGGTGATGGCACAGTTCCGCTGTCGTGGCCGTTGCGTATGCATGGTGATTATAAAGATATTGATGGGGTTAATGATTATTTTGTGATTACCAATTTCGCTGACCTTAATCACGATGAATATTATCGATTAGACTGGGATTGCAAAACGTATGAAAACGCCAGGAATTATGACCAACATAATGGTGCCGATATATTGCCTTACCCGTTTATGTGGGAGATGATGGATGACGAAAGTGTAGAAATTATTGCAGCAGCCGATGGCGAAGTAATTCAACGATATGATGGAAATACAGTAGACAGAAATTGCGCCGCACCACACGTGTTTAATTTTGAACCATTTAATGGAGGTTATTATGGCAACTTTATTGCTCTCATGCATAGCGATAGCAGTATTACTGTTTATGCGCACATGAAAAATGGGACCGTTGCAGACCTTGAACCCGGCGATTTTGTTGAAGCCGGTCAGTTTCTTGGAAAAATGGGAAGTTCCGGAAATTCTACAGCTCCGCATTTACATTTTGAAGTGCGCCCTTGTGTTGATTGCTCATATATTGAACCATGGTTTGATGCAGCAGGTTGTAACGATGATGTTACAGAAAGTCAGTGGATTTCTCAAATTCCGTATGACGATCCCAAAATTTTACGTGTAGCCACGCATTTAAATCTACCCATCTATAAAACATGTGCTGAATATGAAGCAGGCGCGAATGAAGATGAAAATCTGGTAAACCATTTTTCTACTACCGATAATTTATTTATCACTGTGGCTTTAGGCGATTTATTTGGCGACATTCCACTTTATATGGAAATTATCAATTCAGCAGGAACTATTGTAGCGTCAGATATTTATAATTCACCATATTTTCAGCAATACACTGCAACCGTTTTATTTACGGAACTGCTCACAGGATATGCTTCCGGAACATATAAAATTCGAATTTCCTATAATGGTAGACTGGCTTATCATTATTTTACGGTTGGTTGCCCGGCTGCTACAACGTTGATCGGTACACATACAGGAGTTAGAGGTTATTTAAATGGCGATTACATTGCCAGCACAGCTTCAATAGCCGGTTTAAGCACCAACAACATTTTTTATCAGGCAGAAAATTATGTAAGATTAAATCCGGGTTTTGTAGCAGCTCAAAACAGTAAATTTCATGCACAAATAAATGATTGTACCGTAGGTGGAATGCGTGAAATGGAAGAAGAAATAATTGGCGATAACAATTTATTGGTTTCCCCAAATCCGGGATTTGGTATTTTCTCCATTAATTATACGGCTGATGTTAACAGCAATATGCGTTTAATCATCCGCAACTTATATGGTAATATCATTTATGAATCGGAAATATTTGATGATGTTAATCAAATAAACCAAACCATCGATTTAACCAATTATGCCAAAGGTATATACCTCATTGAAATTCAAAAACCTGAGGGCTCCATTTCGCAACAGGTAGTTATTCAATAAACTATTTTTTGGTTCATTATTCTGAAACCGGCTCAATTTTGGGCCGGTTTTTTTATATTTGTCAAAACACGCGTATGGCACTAACTGAAACTGACAAAGCAACTATATTTAATACGTTGGTGGAAGCATTACAAACTTGTACACCACCAATGGTTGTTACAAAAAATACGAATGCCGTATTTGAACTTATTGGCAATAAACCGGTGCCCTACGGATATAAAAAAGAAATAATCCCGGGCATGTATTTTTCTTCAGTTGTTGCCAGAAAAGATATGGTGAGTTTTTATGTATTTCCACTTTATGGACAAGAGGATTTATTTAAAGATATTGCTCCAATAGCTATGAAATGTCTGAAAGGAAAAACCTGTTTTAATTTTAAAAAAACCGAACAGGTAAATAAAAAGGAAATCGTTGCCATTCTCAAACAAGGGGTGAAAATTTGGAAACAAATGGGATACATGAAATGAGGCAATTAGCAAATTAGCTGATTAGCAAATGGGGTTCACTGCGTGAATGGTTTTAATGCTTGCGCATTAAAATGGGTAGATGGGTATTTTCTGCAATATTATATTTCCCAAAAACCATGGTCAACACGTGGGTTGACGGGTACAGGTGTTCCGCATTACATACCAACACAAAAACCCCGGCTGTTTCCATCAGTACATCCACCTATTGGTACATCGGTACATTCACACATTGGTAAATCATTCGGCTGTTAATCAGCACATCAGCACATAATCACATCAACACATTAAAAAACCCCGGCTGTTTCCATCAGTACATCCACCTATTGGTACATCGGTACATCCACCCATTGGTACATCATTCGGCTGTTAATCAGCACATCAGCACATAATCACATCAACACATCCACCCATTGGTACATCGGTACATTCACACATCGGAACATCCACCATTGGTACATCGGTACATTCACACATTGGTACATCATTCGGCTGTTAATCAGCACATAATCACATAATCACATCAACACATTAAAAAACCCCTGAATCTTCAGAGGTTTTAAAAATTTCATGCATATACAATTGGTGAAAAAATCCCCTCACTCAATCACTCTCTTAAATCAATTACTTCAACACCGGGATATTTCGATTTGTCGAATTTAAATGTAGTATCGGATAATTCCATATTTGTTT
>DAORKJ010000016.1:46703-58520 GCA_035439505.1 Chitinophagales bacterium | reverse complement strand
GGTATTCAATAAATGGGTAGCACAAATCTTTTTCAATATATAAATTCAACTTTTCACTATACCATTTATGGTGATGGAGCGGAGGTGTTAATTGCATTCCATGGGTTTAGTGAAAGTGGTAGAAGTTTCGCCTCGCTTAAATTGGCATTGTCGGCACGTTACACGATTTACGCATTTGACTTACCATTCCATGGCGCAACAAAATGGAATGAGCCAAGGCCTTTTACAACCGGCGATTTGGAAAAAATAATTATTCAATTTACACAACAACATAATTTCGAGAAATTCGCGGTATTAGGATTTAGTATGGGTGGAAAATGTGCATTACATCTCGCCCAAACAATGCCGCAAAAAATATCTGCTTTATGGCTACTCGCCAGCGATGGCATCAAAACAAATAAAATATATAATGTTGCTGTTTATCCGAGATGGGGTAGAAGTTTATTTAAAACAACTATTCAACATCCAGCCTGGTTATTTGCAGTAGTTAATATTGCCAACAAATTGCGATTGTTAAGCCCGTGGTTAAAAAAATTTACCTACAATCACATGGAGACAAAAGAAAAACGCGAACGATTATATCATACATGGATTAGTATGGCAGCGTTTAATCCTGATATTAATTTGGTAAAAAAACAAATCAATCAACATCAAATTCCGGTATTATTATTTTTTGGCAAACGCGATGAAGTGATACCGGTTGCAGTTGGTGAATTTTTTGCCGAAGGCCTAACATCTTGTTTGCTCACTCGCCTCGAACGCGGGCATTATTTTATCGATGAAAAGATAAACCCCAGCCTTACTGCTGCCTTACAGTGGTTGAAATAATATTTTTACAGTTATTTAATGGCAGTAAATGCCATTTTCAGGCTTGAGATACCTAATTTTGCAGCGCATGCTCCTGCTCAACATACTTGTTTTTACGCTCATTGGTGGCTATGTGTTGCTCATCCTGTATTTTTTGGCGGGTTGGTTGCGACTAAAAGAATTTGAGCCGGGACAAAAAATGCCTACTACCAAAGTTACTGTTGTAGTGCCCGTTCGAAACGAATCGCACAATATTCTCAATCTGCTGAATAATTTAAAGGAGCAGCGTTACAATAAAAATTTATTCGAAGTAATTGTCGTAGATGATCATTCTACAGATAATACCCTACAGTTAATCCGAAATTTTCAAATGCCTAATTTACGTGTCATCGCTTTATCCGACGACCCGGAATTAGCATTGGTAAACAGAGTAAATAAAAAAATAGGCATCGAAAAAGCAGTCCGTGAAGCAACAGGCGAGTTAATCATGACCACCGATGCCGATTGCCACCCGGGCAGCAATTGGATTTTTACCACAGTAGCATATTATGAGCAGCATAAACCGGTTATGATTGCCGGCATGGTAAGCTATTTTCATGACACATCGTTTTTGGGAAAATTTCAAACACTTGATTTTTTAAGTTTAGTGGGCATTGCTGCTGCAAGTATCCAAAATGGATTTTATAATTTGTGTAATGGTGCAAATTTGGCATATACTAAATCGGCATTTATTGAAGTGGATGGCTTTAGGCAAATAGACCATATTCCAAGTGGCGATGATATGATGCTGATGCATAAAATGGCAAAAAAATATGGGGATAAAATTGCCTATCTGAAAAATAAAGATGCCATTGTTTATACTTCTACAGAAAAGGATTTTGTTGCATTTTGGAATCAGCGTGTTCGTTGGACAAGCAAGTCGACACATTATGAGGACAAAAGGATAACTGCAATTTTGGCATTTGTTTATCTGATGAATTTGCTCATTGTGCTTAACCTCGCTATAGGATTATTTTTCCCTCCAATGCTCAAACTGGCGATGTGGATGTTTTTGGCCAAATTGTGTATAGATACCTTATTCACTTATGCTGTTACTAAATTTTTCAGAAGGGAAAATTTACTTTGGTTATTTTTACCCGTGCAGGCAGTGCATGTGTTGTACATTATTCTTATAGCTCCTGCAGGTGTATTCGGAAAATACAACTGGAAAGGAAGAAGGGTTTAATTGAGTGCCTGCAAATTAAATCATGCGTAAACAAATTATTGGCATTATTATTTTTATGTTGGTGCTGGCCGGTATTATAGCCTGGTTTCAGCATGCTGCCTCCGGTGTACGGTTTTTTGTAGCATTGATTAATTCCATCAAAGTAATCGCAATTGTTGGCCTGGTATTATTTCTGATTTATTATCCTTTCATACTATTGATACGATACATTTGGAAAAAGCGAAGTGCCAAACTTGATTTACAACACAATCAACAAGCAAAAGCAATTAACCGTTTTATTAAAAATGGCAACGCACTAATCGGTTCCATAACTATTTTTTACGCCATTTTATTAGCCTTATTTGCACATTTAATTGCGCCGGATATTACCCCTTATGCCAACGACCAGATAAATGAATTACCATTTAAGGAGCCCGGTTATACCACAATGATATTGCAGCAACCACTGGAATTGAAACCCGAAAAAACCGGATTTATTCAATGGTTACTAAATGGTAAAAAAGTGGATTACCGACAAATCCCAATCACAGATTATACGGTTGTTGGCGACTCATTAATAGTTGAACGTTATATTGGTGATGGCATTGCAGGAAGAGAACTGCATTTTTTATTAGCAGATATAACAGGTGAAAAATTAACGCCTGATGAAAATCGGAAAATTATAGAAGCAGATTGGATACATCAACGAAAATTTATTTTAGGAACCGACGATTTGGGACGAGATTATCTCAGTCGTATTTTATTAGGAATCAGAGTTTCATTATCTGTTGGTGTGGTAGCTGTTTTAATTGCCTTATTTATCGGAATTCCACTTGGAGCTTTAGCCGGTTTTTACAAACAATATCCGCCATTTATTCAATTAAAAAAACGCAAGAAATTATTTTTCCCTGTTGATGGTGCTATCATGTGGCTGATTAATATTGTTTGGGCAATTCCTACTTTATTACTGGTATTTCCAATTGTGTTTGCATTTGGGCAAAATTTTTACACCATATTTATTGCTGTCGGCATCACCATGTGGGTCGATATTGCCCGAATAGTGAGAGGACAGGTATTACAAATTCGGGAGCAGGAATTTATTCAGGCAGCTAAAACGTTTGGCTTTAGCGATGTAAGGACAATTTTCCGTCATATTTTGCCAAATATCACAGGACCGGTAATTGTAATAACGGCTGCAAATTTTGCGTATGCCATTTTAACAGAAGCAGGATTGAGTTTTTTGGGCATTGGCGTTCAACCTCCTGCCCCAAGCTGGGGTTTGATGATATCAAAGTATAAAGATAATTTGATTACCGAGCCCTACCTCGCTTTGATTCCGGGCTTTGCAATCACTATCTTAGTGCTTGCATTTTTTATGATAGGTAATGGATTACGTGATGCGCTGGATATTAAGAGCAGGTTATAAAAGTAAATGCACAAAAAGATTTATTTTTAAAGTGAAATACAAGTAATGGCAATCGCAGGGTTAAATGTAATGGAAATGTTGCGCGACCAGTTGAAACTCAAACAACTGGAGATAGATTCCTTATTGGAAATAACCAAAGCCATAAATTCTAATAAATCAGCCTCCGCATTATTCGAATTATTTCACCGCACGTTAAAAGACCAAATTGGTGTAGAAAATATTTTATTGTATAGTAACAATGGTGATGATTGGGAACCGGTAATCGGGAATAAGTTTATTTCTGAATTAAATCCGGGTTTAATTAATTCTTTATTGAAATACAATAAACTTACCGACCTGAGTGCACTCAATGGGGAATTGCCTGAGTACTTAAAACAATATGATATTTTAATTCCGGTATTCCATAAAGAAAAACCACTTGCTTATTTACTTATGAGTAATCCTCGGGTTGAAAGTTACGAGCCGCTTGAGGACAAAGTGAAATTTGCACAAACGGTTACGAATATCATTAGCGTAGCAATTGAAAATAAACGTTTGTTCAAAAAGGAAGTGGAGCAGCAATCGTTTCAACGTGAACTTGAATTAGCGGCGCAAGTGCAAAGTATGCTTATTCCTGACACCTTACCCAACGATGATAAAATTCAAATGGCTGCCATTTATTTGCCACATAAAAATATTGGCGGCGATTATTACGACTTTATCAAATTGAGTGAAGATGAAATGTTTTTTTGTATTGCCGATATTTCTGGAAAGGGAATTGCAGCAGCAATATTAATGGCTAACTTCCAGGCGCAAATTCGCGAGCTGACAAAAAGAAATCCTGTTACTATTGAAGAATATATGCAGGAGCTCAATAAAGGTGTGTTGATGAGCACCAAAGGGGAAAAATTTATCACCTTATTTTTAGGAAAATACAATCGCAAAACACGCTTATTAAAATATGTCAACTCCGGGCATAATCCTCCCATTTTAGTCAACACCAACGGTGCAAAATTTTTGGATAAGGGCACTACTATTTTGGGTATGTTTAATGAGTTGCCATCAGTTAAAATGGGACAGGTTCCAATAATTGAAGATACTGCCATCATCTGTTTCACGGACGGACTTACCGATGTGGTGAATGAAGACAATCAGGTGTTTCCATTAGATGAATTAATCGATTTGGTTAAGGCGAACTACAAAGGCAATATCGAAACGCTCAACAAAAAAATCATTAACGAAATTATGCGCTTTAAAGGTGAAGATGGCGCTGTTAGTGATGATATTACCGTATTGTCTGTAAAAATTTTGAAGTAATTTCCTGATAATTACACATTCACTTCCTTGCTTGTTTCAGCAGCGGCTTGATTTCTTTTATAATGCACATCTAAATTTATCAGAATTGCCATAAACATAAAGAAACAAGTACCAATTTTATCAGCCTCAATTAAGTCGGAAAGTGAAATATTTATAATTATGGTGATAATGGAAAGCGTTATGGCCATTGCCATTGCCTTGTATTCCGAATCTTTGTATTTGTTATACAATCGTTGTCCTAAATATAAAATAGAGAGTAATAAAATTACCCAAATAATAATCCCGATAAAACCTTGCTCAACAGTTATTTGAAGATAATAATTATGCACTGTTGACTGTTCCTCATTTCTACTGATATAGGTTTCGAATTTATTGACCGTATATTCTTTATAATTAAAATAAAACTGTCCCGGTCCAAAACCCAATACAGGTTTATCTTCAATCATGTGCACTGCTGCTACCCAACGATAAATTCTTTCCGCACTGGAAACATCTTCTAAACTGATGGTTGATTCCATGTGGTCTGAAAAATTGCTATGATAAATAGTTTTAGTGTATTCAGGTGCATAATCCAAATACTTATTATCATGCATCATATAAAAAACAAAAATAATAACCCCGACAATGGCGATAAAAGCAGCCGGAATTAATTTATTGTTTTTAATTAAGTAGTAAGCAACTAAGGCACCCATTACCGATAACCAGGCAGAACGCGTATAGGCGAAGTAAATGCCTAACATAATAATAATTACACCCAGTTTCAAGACCATTTTTTGCCAGGTAAAACGTTCATACCATTTGGTGGCAGCAATACTAAGTGGCAACATGAGCGCTAAAAAAACGGCATAGTTAACGTGATTTCTAAAAAACGGCACCATGGTTTTATTTACTTCGCTAAATCTAAATTGATAGTGCATGTGGTTAATTAGTGTGTAAATAGTAAGCAGCACAGTAGGCACAAACAAACACCAGAATGCAGCTTTGTAATGGTTAATGTTTTTAATTACCATTCCGGCCACACAAAAAAATGCAACTATAAACCATGTTTTGGCAACCATGTATTTCAAAGAAATAACGATTTCATCGGCAAATATGGAAGTGAAAATCATCCATATAAAATGCAGGTATAATACAAAGGCAAGCGGATGGGTAAAAAATGCTTTGTCCAGATTTTCTCTTTTCATCATTAAAAAAAAGAAAAAGGTAAGCATGAGCACTATCATAATTGGCTCGGTTGGCAGGGTGGTGCTGAAACCACCGGTGAAATAAAATTCGGTTGCACCGGGTGTTACCAACAATAATAAAAAGAAAATTACTTTATAATTGATAATCAGCTGGTAAGCAAATAGAAAACCAACAGGAACTAAAAAAAATAAAGGTTCCTCCAGCATGAATCCTGCAAACATAGCGGCTATGGCAAGAACAGTTGCTGTCCAAAAAATATTTAATTCAACAGGTTTCGCCTGCAGATTAAGCATCTTTAAGTTTGGATTTTATTTTTCTGTAATTTTCAGTGAGTACTGCTAAAATTACCATGAAGAATAATGCACCTAAGGTTACACCGATTACAATTAACGACCGCACCGGTTTATCTTTTCTAATTGCAGGATAAGCCTCTTCAGTGATATGCACGGTTGAAAAATCAGTATTAACTGAAGTTTGATTTTGTTCTAATATTTTTTTGTTGTTATTTAAATCATCAACGGCACCTTCCAATTTGCCATCTAAAACCATTATCACTTCACTAGGAGCGCCTGATTTTTTCATTACAGCAATACTGTCTGTTAATTTAGTTACTAATGCTTCTTTGTCTGCAACTTGTTTTTTAAATGTTTCAACAACTAATTTTTTGTCGCGTAACAACATAGCTTTATTGTGATCATCAATTGTTTCAACAATATGTGTTACCATATCTGCAGCTAATTGTTTATCCTGGTCCCAAACGGAAATTTCAATGGCGCCATATTCTGTTTCAATAGTGCTGTAATTACTTAAAAATTCTTTTTTGGTATTATAACGTGCCATTTCTTTGGTGGAATCATAATCATAATGTTCCATCAATTTGTATTTATTAATAATATAGTCGATAATTCCACTGGTATTGGCAATGGTTAAAATGCGGTCTACATCACTGGCACTACCGAAATATTCAATTTCAATTTCACCAGACGACTGGCTAAAAAGCACTTGTCTGTCGGTCATGATTGGATTAGAAGGGTAAAAGTTAACGGTAGATTTGTAATAATTTGGCATAAAAAACCAAGTGAAAATACAGGCCGCAATAGCTACGATGACGGTTACTGCAATCAGCGATTTACGCCATTTATAAATAATTTGTATCAACCTAACCAGGTCGTTGGATTGTTCCATGCTTAAAATTTAGAGTGCAAAGGTAGAAAAACTAGCTTATTGTTCACTTTTTGGATACTTCACCGCTCACAGTGCGCAAAAACTGTCGCACTTCCGATACAGTTAAAATTGTAGAAGGAAATACCGCCAGTAAACTCACAAACCCGCTCATCACTAAGGCATACACCCAATTAATAGGCAATTGTGCAAATAATAGATTGATACCAGCAACCAAGGCTAAAAACAAACCACTTTTTAACCATTGTTGTAAGCTTTTTGTAAGGTGAAACGATTTTTCTGATGCTATTACATGCGCAATTAACACCAATAATTGGGCAGCTACTGTTGCTATTGCACTGCCTAATGCCAGATATTTAGGGATGAGTATCAGGTTGAGCATCAGGTTAATAGCAAATCCGGCCAATGAAATTTTGTTTAAGAGCGCAATTTTTCCACCGGCAGTAAGCAGGCTACCATAAATATAGGTAAGACTAATACAGATGAAACTCACCATCAACCAGCCAAAAATGGAGCCGGAGTAGGCATCGCCGGAAAGGTATAACAGCTCCATAATCTTATTCCGGTAAAAAATGGCACTCACACCAACACATACACTTATGATGAGCATCACCTTGAAACCAATTTCCAGCAACGGTTGTATCGATTGTTTTTCTTCCAGCATTCGGGCAAACATCGGCATCAATACACCGGCAATCAGGAATCCCGCAATGGCCAAAGCGTCCAGCAGCCTAAACGCTGAGGCATATACCCCCGCTTCATAAGCGCCATTTTCGAGCATTCGCTCCAGTAGAACGCCGTCAATCCGGTAATAAGCCGTCATCAAAAATCCCAATAGGGCATAAGGATAACTTTGCCGGAAAATGTCTTTTATGAGGGTGGTTTTAACCGTAAAATTTATATGCAGTTTTTTAGCTGAAAGCACTAGTGTGGCAACAATTATTGCAATAATGTATCCGATAATCTGACTATAAACAAATAAGGTTGCACTTATCGGTGATTTAATTACCGATGTCCATAAAATCAAACCGCAAATAATTGAGGTAAGCAGCTTGTCTAACACAGAAAGCATGGCATCGGTCTTAAATAAATGTAATGCACTTACATTGGAACGTAAAAAGGCATAAAACGACATTAGAATTTGCATCATAACCAGCAATGCGAGCAGTTTGAGCTGTTCTGCAGAAAAATGAATGCCGAATGCAACAATAAATACCAATAAGGTGTACACCACGCTCAACATAACTTTAAGCACCAGTGTCGACATTAATGAAGTGCTTAACAACTCCGGTTTCCCAGCTATTTGGCGATTGTTGTAATTGTTGATGCCGAAATCAAGTACCACCTGAAATAAGAAGGCGAAGTTGAATAAGGCGAAATAGGTACCATAAGCCTCAGCCCCAATCGCATTCTGCACCGACCTGTCAATACCTAAAATCCAAAAAGGTTTAACCAGCAGGTTCAGCAGCAGTAAAAATCCGATATTGGTGATAAAATTTTTCCGCATTTTTTTGTTGGCGCGCTAAAAATAGTTATTATTGCTTCAAATTAGACGCTAGCGACAAACTTCTACCTAAAGATTTAGTGATACGGCAAACTTCTACGCTTTTTCAGTTCATTATTAAAACAACTTGTATAACATGCTAATAGCTGTTAATACCCGTTTCCTTATTAAGGATAAACTGGAAGGCATTGGTTGGTTCACCTATGAAACCATGAAGCGCCTTACGCACAATCATCCTGAGCATACTTTTCTGTTTTTGTTTGACAGAGAGCCTGATCCGGAATTTATTTTTGGGAAAAACGTAAAACCTATTCGTGTTTGGCCTCCGGCTCGGCATCCTTACTTATGGAAGTATTGGTTCGATTATGCACTTCCAAGGATATTTAAGCGATATAAACCCGATTTATTTATTTCTACCGATGGGTTTTTATCCTTAAAATCGGATATTCCAACCTTATTAGTGGTGCATGATTTAGGGTTCGAACATTACCCGGAGCATGTTACCGGTATTGCAAGCAATTTTTATAGAAAATACATGCCTTTGTATGCTAAAAAAGCAACACGAATTATAACGGTTTCTGAATTTTCGAAAAAAGATATCGTAAAACTATATCAGGTTGCTCCGGAAAAAATTGATGTTGCTTACAATGGGGCAAACGATAAATATATTCCCATTAGCCAAAATGAACAACAGGCAGTCAGAAACAGATATACTGGTGGCAAACCTTATTTTTTATATGTCGGCTCAGTTCATCCGAGAAAAAATGTAAAAAATTTATTACTTGCTTACGATGCATTGCGCAAAGAACATCTCACCGAACATCAATTGGTAATTGTGGGACGAATGGCTTGGAAAACTGATGAAACCAAAAAGATTTTTGAGCAAATGCAATTTAAAAATGATGTAGTGTTTACCAACCATTTGTTACTCTCAGAATTAACCAAAGTAATGGCGTCTGCAGATGCGTTTGTATATCCCTCATTATTTGAAGGTTTTGGAATCCCTATTGTTGAGGCCAGATATTGCGGTGTTCCGGTGATAACTTCAGACCGCTCCAGTTTAACAGAAGTAGGCGGACCAAATGCACTTTATTTTGACCCTGAGCGGGTGGATTTAATAAAAGATGCCATGAAATTATTTTTGCTCGATAGAGAAAATTTTCATGCTAAAGCAAAAAAAGATACATCAGTGCGAGAGGTGTTTAATTGGGATAAAACAGTGAACAGCATTGAGTCGGCAATTGCAACCATGGACAGCAATTTTGTTAAGCCCAGGCAATCGGTAGAGGTAGCTTAACAGTTTGATTAAAAGGAATACTGTAAATTCGTAGCAAAATTTACCGGTATGAAACGTTTACTGCTGATAGTAACATTATTAACTTCTTATCAAATTATCCAGGCTCAGGATAAAATTAAGGCTTCTGAAAAACTACAATTGCAAAAAATTGGTAGCGTAGTTTTAAAGGATATTCATACCGATTTTAATCCGCAATTGCTCGCATTAGAAATACCTGCTCCCGGTTCAGAAAGTTACCGTCGTCATCTTATTGATTTAAAGGAAGCACTATACGGGAACGGTAAATATGTACCGACCGGTGTAAGATTAAATGATACCGCTTTACTTTCAGCTCCGGAAGTTATAACCGGTTGGGAGGGTAATATTATGGGTACAGGTGTGCCTAATGATAATGATATGGCAATTTCTAACGATGGTAAAATTATTTCTGTAATTAATTCTTCTATTTATATTTATAATAGTGATGGCAGTTTTTTATATTCAGTTTCATTATCCGCATTTTGTGATACTCTCGGAAATGCGTATAGTAAATTTGACCCTAAAGTATTATATGATCCGCGTGCAGATAAATTTGTGTTGTTATTTCTTGCAGGATTTACACCTGAACAAACAAATGTAATTATCGCTTTTTCTGAAACGAATGACCCACTCGGCGAATGGAATTTTTATGAATTACCGGGTAACCCGAAAAATAATGACAGGTGGACAGATTTTCCCATGTTTGCTTTGACTGAAGAGGAATTATTTCTTACCATCAACTTAATTATTCCTGATGAACCTTGGCAAACAGGATTTAGTGAAACACTGATATGGCAAATGAGTCTCGATAAAGGATATACCGGAGATATTATTGATGCTGTGTATTACGACAGTATTTTTTTCGCAGGAAATCCTATTCGCAATTTGAATCCGGTAAGAGGGGGTTCTACTACTTATGGTCCTGATATGTATTTTTTATCTAACAGAAATTTTGCTGAAAGTAACGATACTATTTTTATTGTGCATGTAACCGGTAAATTGGATGACCCGTTAACGGAAGTTACAGTTGATTATTCACGTGCTAATTTATCGTACGGTGTGCCTCCACAGGCAAGACAAGTGCCTACCCATATTTTTGATACCAATGATGGCAGAGTATTAGGAAGTTATTATGAAAATAATCAGATACAATTTGTTTCAAATACACTCGATCCGTCAACAGGATTTTGTGGAATTTATCATGGAATTATAACCGATTTGGAAGGTGAAAAAAATATTGATGCGCATATTATTGGCGATGATACTTTAGATATCGGTTATCCGAATATTGCTTATACCGGAAAATTTGAAGGCGACAATCAGAGTATTATTACTTTTGATCATACTGCTCCAACAGTATATGCAGGTATGAGTGCGGTGTTTTATAACTGGGGTGCCTATTCCGATTTAGTAAATATTAAAACCGGCGATACATATGTAAATGTATTGTCCGGTGCATATGAACGTTGGGGCGATTACACCGGCTCACAACGTAAATACAATGAACCTGGTGTGATTTGGGTGAGTGGTAATTTCGGAAAATATATCGATGGATTTCCATTTATTCAACGCAATAATGCCACATGGATTGCATCATTAAGAAGTACTGTTGAACCCAATGTTGCAATTCCATCAGTTACATCAAATGCGAAATCAACAATATATCCCAACCCTGCAGATAATTTATTTTACACCAAATTTACTTTAGAGCAAAGTGGCGTGTTGGCATTTTATTTATTTGATATGAATGGACGATTAATTAAACAATTACTCACTCAGCAGGGACAAGTTGGAGAAAACATTTTTTCATTTTCAACCGACCCACTTTTACCAGGTAATTATATTTTAAAAATAACCCACAATCAATTACCATTCACCACCCATTCCATCATCATCAA
>DAORKJ010000016.1:40482-46603 GCA_035439505.1 Chitinophagales bacterium | reverse complement strand
GCAATTAAATCATGGGCAGAGGTAAATTAAGAATACGCGAACAAGTAACCATCGACACAATTGCTGATGGCGGTGTTGGAATGGGAAGGGTAGAAGGCAAAGTAATTTTTGTAGAACAAGTAATTCCCGGCGATGTTGTTGATGTGCAACAAACTAAAAAATACAAAGATTATGAAATGGGTTATGTCACCAAATTTCATAGTTACTCACCATTACGCGTAACCCCATTTTGTGATCACTTTCAAGTATGCGGAGGATGCACCTGGCAAAATGTAAGTTATGAAACCCAATTAGATTTCAAACAACGTTTAGTAGAAGATGCATTTCGTCGCATTGGGAAATTTACACAACTACCGGCCATAGAAAAAATTACCGGTTCACCTTACGATAGATATTACCGCAATAAATTGGAATTTACTTTTACTAATTCAGGATATATCAATAATCCCGAATTTAAAAAAGAAGACCATGCGAATAAAAAACCTGCATTAGGATTTCACGTGCGCAAACAATTTGCAAATGTTTTCGATATTCAACATTGTTATTTACAACCTTCGTTATCGAACGAAATTCGATTGGCGTTAAAGGCTTATGGGTTGATGCACAATTTACCATTTTTCGACCTGAGAGCAAAAACAGGTTATTTGCGTAATGTAATTATTCGTAATTCTTCTCTTGGTAATTTGATGGTAATTATTGTTGTTGCCGCAGATCAACCGGAATTATTATTGCCATTAATGACGCATATAAAGGATACCTTTCCTGAAATTACATCCTTGTATTATTGTGTTAATGAAAAAAACAACGATACCATTTTCGACCAGGATGTAGTATTATTTTCCGGCGAAAAATATATGATTGAACAAATAGATGAGGTTAAATATCATCTCGGACCAAAATCTTTTTTCCAAACCAATTTCGAACAGGCCAAACATTTATATCATAAAGCACTGGAGCTCGCCGATTTAAAACCTGACGACCAGGTATATGATTTTTATACAGGATTGGGAAGTATTGCATTACTGGCAGCAAAATATTGTAAAAAAGTAGTAGGTGTTGAATTAATTGAGCCGGCAATTGAAGATGCAAAAATGAATGCAACATTTAATGGCATTCAAAATTGTACATTTATTGCAGGTGATATGGTTAAAATATTTACCGATGATTTTATTGCTGAACACGGTCGTGCAAATGTTGTCATCACCGACCCACCACGTGCAGGAATGCACAAAGACGTTTGTTTGAAATTACTAGAGCTGGAACCTGAAAAAATTGTTTATGTAAGTTGTAATCCGGTTACACAGGCGCGTGATATTCAACTATTAGCCGAAAAATATGACGTTAAATTATTACAGCCTGTAGATATGTTTCCACAAACTTACCACGTAGAAAATATAGCACTACTCATAAAAAAATCCTGACCACTACAGCCAGGATTTTCGTTTTAATTAAGACTAAATTATATTATTCAGCAGCTTCAAAAAATGTACCTGATTCTGCCCAGAAATACCACCAGCTTCCACCTGTTCCACTTGTCCAGGTATTTAAATTAAATGTATTGGTTCCGGCCGCAGTAGCAGGTGTTTTATACACTCTGATTGCCTGATTACCGCGATCCCATGTTAAAGGACTGCCTGATACAATCGTTTCAGGATTGCCACCATATTTTTTAAGGAAATAGGCATTGTTTAATCCAAATACATGGCCAATACCTAACTCATCAATACACACTGCAGTTTCTTCTTCAACACCAATTCCGCGTGCATCAATTCCATAATCCTGAATCAATCTTGCCATAAAAGTAATATGACGACCTTTTCTGTCGGGACTATTATAATGTGAATCAGTAATGGTATTAGTTAATATTGGCACATCTAAAAAGTTATTGTATTGAACGCTAACTTTAATATTATACGGATTGCTTAATGCTTCGGCGCTTAAAACTGTTCCTTCTTTTGCATCAAAATAGGCATCTCCCAATATGGCTAAACCTGCACTTGTTCCACCAACAGGTACATGTTTAACATTTACCAGGTAATTAATTGCATCTTCTACCTTAGTGTCTTTCCACAAATTAACATAATCCCATTGATCGCCACCGGCAATAAATAATGCCTCTGCATTAATAATGGTATTATAAGCACCTATATCATCACCATCTTTTTTGCCTTTAATAACCATTGTTTCGATGGAATTTACACCACCTAAATCGGTATATACATAAGGATTATAACCATCAGACCCAGTGACACGAATAACTACAAAATCGCCCCCGCCACTGCGTTCAATCATCCATTCAAATGCAGCATCAACATCTGTACTTCCTCCCATTAAAACAAATCCGGGTTGAGTAACAGTGGTAACATCTGCAGGGTCACCGGTTAAATAACGTTTAACTTTCATTTCGGTGTCGGAAATGCCAATTTGCTCCTCAGCAATTGTCATCTCAGTCTTTGAACATGCCGATAACATGGCTATCGGCAATAAAAACAATAAAGCCTTTTTCATAATGGTTAAAATTGGGTTAAATAATAGGGTTTGTTTTTAAGGCTTGTAAAAAGTCGCATTCAAAAATACCGAATACTCTAAATAACAGTGTATACATAGGTTAATTATGTGTTTACTGTTTATTGTAAAATGTGACATAACTGTGAAATAGTTGTATTGAGGCAAACCGGTTGAAATGCATGATAATACTCAATCTGTTGTTCAAATAATTACTGAAAATGCAGGGTTTTGTGTAGTTTGTAACTGATTGATTGTCAATACACAAGTCTATTTCTTATTGAGCTCCCTAGCCAAAACATCATACGCCTTTTTATTGTAGATATTATTTACAGCGTTATTAATATCTCTTTTTTCCAATGAAGTAAGGTGAAAACTTAAACTCGCTCTTTTATTATTTTCTGAAGGCTGATATTCAAATGTAATTACTTCTAATTTGCCATCAAGAATAATATTTAAATAATTAAGTAGTTGGTCATTTTGGTAATCCTGAATTTCAACCCAATTGCTGTATAAACTTTCAACCGGACTGGCAAACTTTTGTAACACACCATTACTAATATTTGTTTTTATCCCTAACTCTTGTTCTATGGCACGAATATTTACTACAATTACACCGCTCGTGTTGGCTAAAATCCATTCGTTAAATGTAGCAATAAATTGAGTGGAAGTTTGAATGCCATAATTATCTCTAACGCCTGCATCCATTACCTGAATTTCAGGTGTTGTTGGAAGATGTACTAAAGGTAAAATATAAGGGAAAGTGCAATTCATGCGCAGCACGCTGGTAAATTGCATATTGTTGGCATCAGTACCAAATAATTGGTGCACATCTACGCCATCAATTTCAGGTGCAGTATATTGTGTACTGCGGGTTACGGGTTGGGCTAAATAACTTACCGGTTGAGTTGCAATGTATAATTTACGTTCATCATTTATTATTGTTGGGGTGAAAATAATCATAGGAATTTCCATAGCATATTCTGCATCCGCATATGCACTAAGTGGCTTATCAAATACATTTCCGGTATTTTCATTTAATAATTGCTCAAACATATAGCCACGGTCTTTACGATGTTTGGTGTTGGCAGAAGTAAATGATTGCATGGGATAAAACATATCGTTAACCACCATAGTAAATCCCAAACCATTAAGCAGGTCTGCACTCATATTATCTGCGTACTGTGAATCAAAAATTTGGATATCAGCACCTTGTTTTTGTTGGAGATATAATTCACGGTAATAAGCTGCAGCTAACATACCACCTGAGGCTCCGGTAATTAAAGGCGTATGCTCCATTAGTTGATGTTGTGTAACACTATCGGCGTGCTGAAACACCTGCATGGCAAACGACATGGCACGCAAACCGCCTCCACTGCAGTTGATAACAATCAATTTAGGCGCCGGTCCTTTTTCGGGGAATTTATTTCTCCAGTTCTCCAACATATTTATTGTATGTTGCATGTCGGCTGCTGTGCGTGCTGAGTCCGATAATATTTTTAATGTATCAATAGAATAATGCTGCGGTGTTGTATAATCAAGTCCAATTATTTTATTCTCATAATTCATTTTATCGCTTTTCATTAACCTGTCGGCGACAAAAAACAATACCACGAAAAAAAATAATTTCCATGCACCCATCCAATAGTAATAGGCACCTATTAATACGATTAATATAGAAAGTAGCAATGCGATACTCGCTCCGGCAGGAATTCTGAATACCGGATTTTCCATCAACAAACCAAGTAATAAAATGATGGTTAATGAAGTAATTTCAATAAACAGCGCATTGGCATGATGTTGTTTATACACCGAGCGGATTATGGACTCCGGGTAGTGGTCCGCCGAACGCGCATGTTTCCATTGTAATTTGTTACTTACGTAATAGGAAGTGCTAATAGGGTGGTGATCAGCTGCCTCTTCATGCGTTTGTTCATCGGGGTTGTGTTGCAGGGTTTGTTGTTGTTTTTTATTAATAATTCCGATTATTTGAAAAATATCTTTGTTTGTTCTGAAAAAATACAACATCGAAATAATAATTGTAGTAAAAATTCCGCTGATTAAACCGGCAATTAATATGGCTATTGCGCCGAGTTGTAATAATCCGTAACTGGATTGAAAACCCACAATCCGAAAAATATACACAATTAAAAAAAATGCCGGCAAAATGGCATTATTCAAACAATAAATCCCAAATGGGCGATTTAACGTTGCAAGAAAAGAATAACGATGCGCATTTAAAATATAGCTGGTAATATTCCAAACGATAAATAATCCACCGAGTGCGATACCGATAATATAGAAACTTAAGAAATTTACGCGGCCAAAATATTCAGGGTCAAGAAATAATAAGGGGACACCATATCGTGTGCCTAATAAACCTGCAATAATGCTGATTAAAAATATCCAGATGATAATAAGAAAATGATTCCGCTTTAAATGCATCACCAGCAATTGCACGGGGAATGCCTCAATAAAATTTTTGAAAGCGGTTCGCATCATATACCCTCTATACGTAAAAACGTAAATAAGGTTTTTTTATATATAAAAAGTGGAAACGATATAAAATGGAAATGCTGCATGCTCCTCATCATGCAGCATCCGTTTAGGGGTATGTTGCCTAACCAATAACCTGTAAAGGTTGATAGCAAAATAAAAGATTTACCTCGAGATTTGCAAATAAATTAAACAATATTTATAATCTTTGAGAAAATTTAAATAATTTTGACTTTCTATTGTTGATAATACAATAAAACCCAACCCTTATGTCTGAAAATTACGAAATTGATAAAGTCGATATCCAGATTCTGCACCTGTTGATGCAGAATGCTATGATGCCATTTACCGAAATCGCACAAAAGATAGGGGTTTCACCGGGTACCATCCATGTCCGAATGAAGAAAATGGACTCCATAGGACTTATCAAAAGTAGCCACCTCATGGTGAACCCACTCAAGCTCGGATATGGGATTACCGCGTTTTTGGGCGTGTATCTCGATAAAAGTTCCATGTATGATAATGTGGTTAAAGAGCTGGAAAAAATTCCGGAAATAGTGGATTGTCACTACATGACCGGAACCTATAGCATGTTCATCAAAATCATCTGCAAAGACACCATGCATCTCAAACAGATTCTTCACGATAGCATCCAGCAAATCGGTGGTATCGATAGAACGGAAACATTCATCTCCCTTGAGGAAAGTTTCAGCCGTCCAATGAAGTTGGAGTTGCCGAAAAAGAACTGAATAGATGAGTAATGAGGGATGAATAATGAGTGATTCAAACTACGTTTGGCAATCCATGAATTAATGTGGATGTTTGCAAACTTTTTAGCAATTGTTTTTTATCACCATAAAGGCTCGAAATAGCTCGAAGTTACACGAAGGATTATTAGGATATTTGCTTAGCGAAACTATGAGGAACTTAGTTTCTTCGTGGTAATTTGTATCGGTAGATTGTAATAATTTTATCACCTCAAAGGCTCAAAGGGGCTCGAAGTTACACGAAGGATTATTAGGATATTTGCTTTGCGAAACTATGAGGAACTTAGTTTCTTCGTGGTAATTTGTATCGGTTGATAGTAATAATTTTTATCACCACGAAGTCTCAAAGGGGC
>DAORKJ010000016.1:24712-40382 GCA_035439505.1 Chitinophagales bacterium | reverse complement strand
TAATTTGTATCGGTTGATAGTAATAATTTTTATCACCACGAAGTCTCAAAGGGGCGCTAAGTTACACGAAGGATTATTAGGATATTTGCTTAGCGGAAATTTGAGGACCTTAGCTTCTTCGTGGTAATTTGTATCGGTTGATTGTAATAATTTTTATCACCACGAAGTCTCAATGGGGCTCGAAGTTACACGAAGGGTTATTAGGATATTTGCTTTGTGAAACTTTGAGGACCTTAGCTTCTTCGTGGTAATTTTGTTTTGGTAGATTGTAATAATTTTTATCACCACTCACAACTCATCCCCAAACCTTGGTGGATAAATCAAATTGTTCTGGGAATGTAATCAGCCATCGCAAACGCTCATAAAATTTTTCGATATTGGCTTCGTTGTGTAAATCGGTAAACACGCCCGGTGCAAATAAATCGTCAGGGCTTGAAATGGCGAGATAAATTTTATTTTGGATAATGGAAATATGGATATCCTGATAAAAATGTTGTTTCAATTCGGTGATACGTTCAATTAATTTCGGAGATAAAATAAATCGGGCTTCTACAGCATCAGTTGAATAAACGGCAAATAATTTTTCAAACTCAGGATCTTCCATAATAGCCAGTTTTAAGGCTGGTCGATGTATGAGCTCGTTGATGCGCTCCGCAGTATTTTCTCCGAATAACATTCTAGCGCTGTCGGGGAACACATAGGTTTCACCCTGGGTTTGTTTGTTGAAATCGGTGACAAATAAATAACCTTTAAACAATTGCGAATATTTTGTTTCCGATTTTCCGTTACTCTGCGTTTGTTCAATTTGCATCACATCTAAATAACTGCCTTCAAATGTTTTGTCTGCATTGGCAAAATAATCGCGACTTTTAAAAGTATCGATTCGCTGATAAGTAAATAATTTGCTATTGACAAATTGTTGTTGTGTAAGTCCACTACTTGCCTGATATTGAATTGTTTTATCAATTGATGGCAATGATAAGCTGAATAATGTTTCTTTAAAATGATTGGTAAATCTGTCCTCTAATTTTTTGAGTAAAAAATAGGGGCCAAGGAATACAAATACTGACCCAATTGCGAGCATCCATTTCAACATAAAATTGAGACCAAATTCAGACCCTAAAAATAAAGTCCCAATTAAATAACCCCCACCAATTGCAATAGCACTAAAAATTAAAGTTAAAACGCCAACTCTTGTATTATTTAAAGCCAATTTCGGGTCAATTTCACCTAAACGTTTTTTTACTTGTGAATTCACCAATCCCACCACCACGATTGTCAAAACGAAATACATAAAATACCGAATCGCACCAAAAAAACTTTCGCTCACACCATCCTGACTGCTAAACATATCTAAAAACCCCAAAAACAAACTCACCACCATGGTGACAAAATATAATTCAAAAATGCGGCAAATAAATCCAGCTATGGTAGCTGTTTTGCGCTGTTTATTCAATCGCGCAATGGCAGGTTCTAAGGTGGAAATGTAGTGGGTGTGGAAGGTGGACAAGGTATAGGTATTTGTTACAAAAAAATTAAGCAACAAATATAATAATGATTGTCATCAACTATAGCGACACTCACATCGCCTCATACTCAAACCTTCTCACAATAATTTCCTGTTCTAAACCATCGGTAGGCGTGGTGTCGATCCAGGGGAGTATCCAGAAGTTGATGCGGGCATTGGTGTTGGGACCCGGACCGGGAATTACGATGGCTTCAGATGAATTCCCACCTTCGTTTTTTACACGAGCCGGATTGTCGAGGTCGAAACTCCAGTAGGCTGTTTCATTAAGTGGGTCTGTAGAATCGCCTTTATAGCTGCGCCATTCAATTAAAGTATCAGTCCAGGTAAATACATGCGTGGTTACGCCAATTAAATCTCCGGGTTCGGTAATGGCATTGTGGGTGCGTTCAGGATAGGTTGGTCCAAATGCAACAGGTTGCACCGAATAATGTAAGGTGGTTGCTAAATCGGGATTACCCCATTTTGAAAATTCTATATCTACTTCGCTGTTCGCTTCTTCAAAAAATGATTCATTATCCCAGGTAAATAATCCAACTGTAATATTCTCCGGAATATTTTCTAAGTCGGCTTGCATCACCCATGTGTATTTACCATACCCTAATGTATCGCGACCAACAATTTCGGTGCTATACCATTTGCCGTTGTGTTCGGCAATGCGCATGTGTAAATAACCATTTTCATCAATATAAATATCTTCATAAAAACCTGAAAAATAATTCGGTCCGGGACCAACTGCAAATTCGTTGATTTTAACATCCCATACGTATCCGGAAAAATACACCACATCACCTTCGCGACCTAATACATCTTTCGGGTCTGATTGTTTACATCCACTCAACCACAAACTAATTACCAATAATCCGAATATTTTTTTCATACTGTTTATTTTGATAAATAAAACGAAGATTTTTCACTGCCTAACATAATATCAAACCAACCGGCTTCACTCATCCATTGTTCATCGCGACCAACAAATGCAAGGTCTTTGGCACTTATTGTAAAAGTTACAATATGTGTTGCGCCCGGCTTAATTTCTACTTTTTCGAAGCCGCGTAATCTTTTTACAGAAGGTGTAATACTCGCATACCTGTCTGCAATATATAATTGCACAACTTCTTTTCCTGCTGAGGTTCCTGTGTTTGTTACTTCAACACTAATTTGCAAATTGCCTGTGCTCAGCGTATCGTTTGAAATTTTTAAATTACTGTATTGGAAAGTAGTATAACTTAACCCATAACCAAATTCCCATTGCGGATTAAATGCTTTTCTGCCAAATGTTTGGTCTAATGTTTCAGTATGTTTATGATCGTACCATAACAACGATGCTTCATGGCGCGGATAAGTAAATGGTAATTTTCCTGAAGGATTAACTTTTCCATAAATAATATTAGCCAATGCTAAACCACCATAGTCACCGGGTTCGTAAGCAAGCACAATGGCATCACATAATGGTTCAATATCATTTACAATTAAAGGGCGATTTTCTACTAAAACTAAAACAATGGGTTTGCCTACAGATTTTAATAAACCAACTAATTGTTGCTGATTATCAGGCATGGTTAACGCATCAATATCACCCACTTTTTCTGTCGATGGTTTTTCGCCGAGACAAATAATAATTACATCACTTGCTTTTGCGGCAGCTAACATTTTTTCGCGCACGCTGGCATCACTCATATTATCTGATGCAATAAATGTTGTTGTTGCAGCATTAAATGCTTCGCGAATTGTGTATTTGCTTTGGTCGTTCCAGATAGTATCCGTTCCCTGCCAGGTTCTTGTCCATGCACCATTTAAATAGGTCATACTGTTAGCCGCAGGTCCCGTAACAAATATTTTTGTTTCTGTTTTTATCGGTAAGGTCTGATTATTATTTTTTAATAACGTAATGGATTCTTCCACCATATTTTGTGCAGCACGGGCAAATTCAGCAGAGCCGAATTTTTTATAATCGGTATTGGCAGGCGTAAATGGTTGTTCGAATAAGCCCAATTGTTTTTTTAATTCCAGAATTCGTTTTACGGAAACATCTAAACGCGCTTCTGATATTTTTCCTTCTTTCACTAATTCGGTTAATAAAATGGTAAAATCATAATCATTGGGAACCATACACATATCAATACCCGCATCAATAGCCATATACACAGCATCTTTTAATGTTGGTGCAACCATGTGAATATTATTCAACTTCATGATATCTTCCCAATCGGTAACCGCTACACCTTTAAATCCTAATTCACTGCGTAATAAATCGGTAAGAATTTTTTTATCGGCGTGAACAGGAATACCATTTAATTCACCACTGTTTATCATTACAGTTGCAGCTCCGGCATTTATTGCCGCTTGAAAAGTTGGCAAAAAATATTCGCGTAATTGAATCTCATCTATATAAACCGGCGTTCTGTCTTTACCTGTTCGTGGCATGCTATAACCTAAAAAATGTTTCATGCATGCAGCAACATGATAAGCATCAGCTAAATTATTTCCCTGATAACCTTCAATTGTTGCTAATCCCATTTCGGTAGCTAATAAAACATCTTCACCATAGGTTTCAAATAAACGCGACCAACGCGGGTCACGACCTAAATCTAAAACCGGTGAAAAATTCCAGGGAATACCTGTTGCGCGCACTTCATAAGCTGTGATTTCACCACCGCGTTTCACCATATCCGTATTCCAGCTGGCAGCTTGAGCTAAAGGTTGCGGAAATAATGTTGAACCTAATGTATAATTAGCACCGTGAATGGCATCTATACCATAAATCACCGGAATTTTTAATCTGGTTTCAGTAGTTGCAACTTGTTGAATTGTATTGATGATAGTATGCCATTGATCCAATCCGTAAGCATGTCCACCACAATTTAAAATGGAACCTACATGATACTCCACTAAAGCTTTGTGCAATTTAGCCGGTTCAATATGATGTGGTTCTACTAAATTATAAATACCACCTTCGCAAACTACATCTAAATTTAATTGCGTCATTTGACCAACTTTTTCTTCAATGGTCATTTTTGCTATTAATGCATCAATATCTACATTCGATTGAGCATGTAGGGTAGAGGTGATAAAAAAAATACCAATGCTGTTTTTTATCTTCCTTACAACATTATTTTGTAGCTGTTTCATTGATTATTCGCATTTGACCCCACAGTTGAGGTGATGTGTGAAAACCTTCGTTATATGGATTATTCCATCTGTATTGTTTATCTCTGCCTTTTGTTGTTCCGGCATCAATGGCAATTTCTATCTGATAATTATTTCCTGCCACTAATGGTGCGGCTATAAATTGTTCCATCGGAATTACAGCTTCTATTACATAACCGGTTTTAGTGGTTTTAGTAATAACTGTTCCTTTCGCATTGGTACCACTGCGCCAGTTCCATAACACAGGAGTGGATGTTGCACGAATTCCAAAATGCTGGTCGCTTAATAAAAAAGCTTTTCTGTTTGTTCCCGCATTACTGTTTGTTGAAAATGCAATTTCCAATGCATCACCGTTCCAGATATCTTTTCCGTTTTGATTATTTTGTAGAGGTGATGCATCCTGAACTTCTGCAAATAGCATTACATTTTTATCATTTACAGCAACCCATACAGTACCATTTTCTAAATGAAATCCTTCACCCGTAAAAAACGATTCTTTAACACCATCCATGGTGGGTAAAGAATTTACATACGGTACATCTACACTTTTAGATGCTATGGTTTGTGTAGGCACAATTTTCATTTCATCTAAAAATATTTCTCCTTCCGATTCGAACTGAATGAGTAATTGTTTTATACCCGATTTATCGGCATCAAACTGATTAAAATCAAATGCAGTTAATGGAATTTGTACTTTGGTCCACTGTTCAGTAATTTTTCCGCCTTCAATAAAATTGGAAAATACACCTGCCCATGCCTGTCCGCCGCCAAAATCTTCAAAAGCCATGGCCCATGGTAATCCGGGCTGAGTGCCTTTAGGTGAGCGCACCATAAATTGAATGGCCGCCTCATTATAAATTTCCGATAAATTTTTTCCGTTCCATCCATCCCATCCAATGCCCATTCCTACCCAATCGCAACCACCTGATGTTTTATTCCATTTAAGATATAAACCACCGGCGCCAATCATGCTGCTGTCGAATTTATTTTGTAATTGCAGACAAGCATTGTTTTCTGTTTTCCATAATTCACTGGTAACATAATCGCTAAAAATATTCACGGCATATACATTTTTTATATGCGGAATACTGTCGCTTTTAGCTGTATCATAAATGCTAACCGATTTTGTTGCACACGAAAATAATGTTGGTGCAATTAAACCTGCCAACAATAATTTTATGATATTGCCTGATGAAGTAGTCATTATGGTTTAAATGGTTGGTTTTCGGTAAATAACATTAAATCCATGTAAGCTTGTGCATATCCTGAAACCGGATTAGCAAGCATTAATATGGAAACTTGAATTAATTTTTCCGGTTCGTAAATACCATTGCCAATCGGGTCTACAGGAGCGCCATTTACTAAAGTTGGCATATCAGCATATTTGCTGCTGATTAATTGCCATCCATCTTCATTATTTAATGCTACTTCTATAGAAAATAAATCTTCTTCACCATCGGTATATACGCCATCGCCATTATCATCTTCGCGGAATTGAAATAAAACTAATCCATTGTTTAATCCCGGAATTTTCGATAACATCACATTAAAATAAACATTATTCGGATTGCTGTTTAATGCGAATGTAGTTGCACCATAAGCGCTGCCCGGAATATCAATTAATCCTAATAACCAATCCCAATCAACCGTGCCACCCATGTCGTAATATTTTGAACCTTGAGCTGCAGGGTCTGAATCGGTAATGATAAAACTCATATCAGCACCTGATTGAACAAATGTGCTCCAGCCGGGATTAAATTCACCTTCAAAATCGGATAATATTAATCCTGTTATCACTTTTGTTCCTAAAACCGAAATAGGTGCCGTTAATGTATCATCTTCACCATCTATAGTTAACTGTGCAACACAATCTTCACTGCGAAACATAGGTAATGTTGTTGCCGAACCATCCCAAATAGCATTGGTGGCATCTATTAATCTCGAAAAACCTTCAATGGTATAAACTGCACCTGAAGTATTTCCTGTGATGGCAATTTTCCAATTTACATTTTTCGAAAATTCAGCAGAAAAGGTGAGTTGCTGACCGGCACTAAAATCTACGGTTGCAGCGCTGGCACTCAGGCTGTCTAAAATGCTGAAATCGCCATAAATATCATTCAGCGAAGGGCCGTCAAAACCGGAATCATCTTTGGAACATGAAGCCAGGAATAAAACGGCTGAAAACAAAGGAAGAAATATTTTTTTCATATCGCTTAAAATTGCATACTGTAAATGAAAGCAAAATTGTTAATTGTGTATGATGGTAAAACATCATCAACCAGATTATTGTTCTGCGAAAACTGGTTAAATTGGCCCATGAGGTAGGTTTTTTCAGAAAAATTCCATCTTAAACCCCCGCCAATCATTTGCTGACTGCCATCCACGGTATATTCGGTAAAGTTGATAATCTGGTCGTATTTATCCGTTTGATTTACAAATTCAAACCCGGCATAAGTATGTTGTTGTAATCCCAAAACAATATCTAAATCGGAAACGATGTTGGCACTAAATCCTACACTTAACACATCGGTTTGTAGCTCTACTGAAGGAACACCCGCTTCGCCATCGCGACTGGTATTATCGCTGCGCATACCGGCAGTTAATTCAATTGATTTTTTCCATTTTACTAATTTATTAATCGCGATTGTTGCATTGGCATCCATACGCGCAAAATTTCTCAAATTCAACGTGCCTTGTCCGCGAATTTCCGATTGTGATAAAAAAGATGCATTTAATTTAACCGCTTCTTTACATCCCACCCAATTTAAACCCACTTCAAAACCCTGACGGTTCGGACTTGCTGCACCATAAGGTGTAATATTATCGTAGCGGGCATCAAAAGCCATTAAACCATTTTGTAATTGTAAATTATATAAATCAGCTTCGCGCAATAAATCAAACATTGTTGTTTCGCGTAAAATCTGATCGTTGGTAATACGTTCGTATGCAGCAGGAGTGCCATCGAAATTAATGCGTTTAGTTTGCGCACCTGCACTTCTGAAATCAGCACCAACACTTTTCATTCCAATATAAATACCTAATTGCCAAGGCGTATATTTTGCTTCAATTTTGGTGTCAAAAAAATTGCCATCTAAAACTGGAGCAAGGCTGTCGTTTTTAATTTCATTATGCGATTTTCCCATTTCGCCATTTGCCGTTAACGCAATATCGCCAAATGTATAAGCCACCTGCGCATTACCTGTAACTACCGGATTTACATACTGTTCAGTAGTGCTGGCTGTTCCCGGAAAATCATAAAAATTCGCATAATTTACGCCCAGCGATACATATTTACTTTGTATAAGCGTCATATTCGCAGCTGAAAATAATCGTTCAGGCTGATTGCCACCGTTTGTTGCCGCAACGCGACCGGTAAATACATTCCAGTTAATTTCTTGAACGTATTTATTAAATACAACACCAAAATCTACAGCAGCACCTTGTTGGCGCCAGGTATTATCACCTAAATAAAAATTATCGTAAGATACCTGGTCTAATAAATGCGAAAAAGCACCGGGTGTATAATTACTTAATTCACTGTCGTTATTATAAAAAGTATACGGTGTTAATTTATAATGCACATCACCAACCTGATAACGGACAACATCTTTAACTACACCTTTTACATATAATTCGCGCACATCGAAAGTAACACCTGAGCCCCAGAAACCACCAAAATCGTTGCGAATTCGCACACTGCTTTGAATAGCAATATTATCTCCCGGGCGAATTAACATCCCAAGGTCCACCAATGTATGCGACGATAAACTTTTCGGCGCGGTAATGGTGTCGGCAACCTCAACATCTTGCGACAGGTTGTCTAAAAACGATAAGGTGCGTGCCGTACCGTTTAAACTGAATTTTTTTACTTCAGTTTGAGCTTGTATTGTTAATGCCGAACACAAAATCAAACCTGTAAAAATGGTTGATGTTATTTTTTTCACTAGAAAAATATTTTTAATTCAACTATAGTTTCCTGATTTCTAAAAGTATCGTCCGCAAAACTGGCATCACTAAAATTAGCCCAGCGATTGCGGATATATAAAATGGCATTACGCCCTAAATCAATATCTAATCCCGCTCCATAACCATTGCCTGTCTGGTTGCGTGGACGGCGGGTAACCTCATCAATATCAGTTAAATAATTGCCAATAGTACGCTCGTAACCATAATAACCGCTTAAAACTAATCCATCGGTTATGCTGTAATAAATTTCAAATTCACTTGCATATTGTCTGATATACGCGTCTTCATTTAATACCGGAATTGCACTCCAGTCGCGTTGAGCTGTGCTATAGTATCCTAAATAAAAAATATAGAGCGGGCGATTAAATGCTATTGTTTTAAATTTTATTTGCGGCTCAAATACTGAAAAATATTTTTTATTTACAGCCACACCTGAACTATCATCAGTTAAATTAACAGTTTCATAAACGTCGCGATAAATAACAGAATATCTGTCGTAAGGGCCAACGTTTGATGGAAAAGCAAAACGCCAGAAACGTGCACGTGTTAAACTATTAATAGGATGGGAATAGGTAATTACATTCGACATCGGTGTAATTTCTCCATTCATACCAAAACCGATATTAAATGAAATATTATCCCATGTTTGTTCAATATTTAAATCTAATCCTTTGCGGTTATTCGACATCATACCCATGCGCAACATCGCACTACCCGTTGGTCGCAACACAGCGCTGCTGCCAATTGAACCTGCTGGAATATCGTTTGTTGTATATTCCGTAACGCTGCTATTTAAAAATACCGCGTTGTTATTAAAAACTTCAGGAGCAATACTAAATCCGTGTAAACTAATTACCGGAATATTTTTTTTGATGGGAGATGTAATTGTTCCGCTCAACATTTGGCCCCAGCCTTCGTTGTGAAGAGGACTAAAATACTGAGCCATTCCCGCTTCTACATGCAAGCCAAATGATTTTATTTTTTCGTTTACCTCAAAAGTGAGCGTATTAAATCCCACTTTTTCCAATGCTAAGCTATCGGCGTAAGTAATACTGCTGATGGTGTTGATTCCATAATATCTGCCATTATTTAATTGTTTTACAAGTTGTCCTCCGTACGACATATTAGGTGTGCTGCTAAAGCCACCGTTCAATTCTGTTTTACCTATTAATATTTTTGCTTTTAAGTCGCCGGGTAATTCAGCTCCTTCTAAGACAAAACCTTTAAAAGCGCGATTACCCCAACGCACATCCTGGTCAACAGCACCTTCATTATAATATTTATCATAGCGGCCAAAAACACTATTCGTAATAGGGTCCCATGGGTTGCGCTCAAACAAGGTAAAACGGTTATATCCTCGAAACGAGCCCATGGTTAAGTCGCTCAGCACATGCCATTGTATACCACCCGAACGCAGTGTAAATGAGCCGAAGCCCGTTTCGTGCGTAGCGGTAAAATTGATACCCAGGTTTAAAATCATGCTGCCGCCTAAGCGAGTTCCTTCAATCGGGTTTTGGATGCTGGGGCGCAAACTGTCTACAACCTGCTGTCCGTAAGCACTTCCGAGTGTTCCATTTAAATATTGATAAGTATAAATATCGAACGACCATGATGTTTTTAAGGTAGGTCGGCCCGAAACATTCAGTTGCAGGGTAGGTAATTGCGTGTCGTCCCCAATAAACAGCTGGTTGGTTGGGGTAGTCTGGCCACCGGCAGTACTCAATAAATACGGGGTAAAATTGCGAGTTTGTGTGCCATAAAACCGGTAAAACCCGGAAACGGCAACGCGATACAGTTCATCCGGAGCATATTTTGGAAAAAGGCCCACTTGCGGAGTAACCACATGGTAGCTCGAATCGGCTTGTCCAAACCCCAAAGCCGGCACCAATGTGCACCAGGCAAACAGTCCGAATATTTTGTTTAATCTTTTCCCCAACATTTATAGGTTTTGCGTATTAAAACTACATATTTATGTTTCAAATGTAATACTTTTTGTAAAAATTACAATTAGTCAAAGGTTTTTTCCTGGTTTTTAGAAAGTTAACTGCTTTAGCTTGGATGATTAAGACCGATGTCACTAAAATCCATTTCCTCAAAAAAAGACCCTGGTTAAGGTAAATGTCAGGCTTGCTGATAACCACTCATCATTCATTTCTCATTTCTCATCCAATGAGTTGTTCGCTGGGCTCACATGAGTGATGAGTAATGAGTGGTGACTACAACACTTGAAATGATTTCTTTTTATTTATATGTTTACATAGATGAAAATTTTCAGTAGAAGAACTTGAGTTGAAATTTAAACTCGCTTATTATTCCTCACTCATTTCTCATTCGAAAAATTAGCAAACGTCATCGTGTAGGGGCGAATTGCATCCGCCCATACATGATGGCGTTTACCGAATGTTTGGATAAATTAAAAACATTCAATATCCCGAAATCCAACTTTAATTTTTCATTAAAGGTCGAGGCGCATTTACACTCATCGCCAATTCCTTATCCAATGAAAGTTTCGCAAGGCGAGTTAGGGAATAATCGGCTATACTTAAACGGATTTGTAGAATTGTGTATATTAGCAAATATATTGTTATTGCCTATACCGTTAACACTATTCTATAAAAATACATGAAAAATTTACTCTGCCTTATTTTAATTCTAGTCGCTTTTAATACTAATGTATTTTGTCAAGTAGAAACATTTGAAACATGGAAGACATATGAAAATACTCAAATAGAATTAAACAAAATTATAGGTGCTTGGTACGCTACTGATTCAATCGAGTCTGCTATTAACTTTGTTAGCTTGAATGAAACATTAGTATATATTGATGGAATAGAGAGTGGAGTTGGTGGTCCTTACTCATTTAGACTTGATCAAAATGGTGTTTTTGTTAATGGTTCGGCGGCAAATTGGCCCCCTTATTATTGTACCCTGTTTTTGCGTGAAATCAATGTACTTGAAATAAAATTTTGGAATTTTCTAGGCCCGGAATCTACAAGTATTTTGTATAAGAGAATGAAAAGTGATTAAAAGGCTACTTGCAACTTATTTAGAATAGATTTTTTTTGTAATAGTTGATTTTTGTTTGCTAAAGGATTAAACGGATAGGTTTTAAAAATTTGTTTAGGTAATCACAAAAAAATAACTCGACTTAACCCTGCTGTAATTTAATCACTTTCATTTATTCCAATCAATGATATGCAAAATACTTAACTTAGAATGCTGCTTAAAAACAAATTGAGTTGGCGCAAGGATGTTTTTTGACTTCCAGTCAACAAATTATGAAATTGTGGCAATTAGGAGGCTTAAGGACAACCTTTTTAGGTGTATTCGAGCATTATTACTTCTTTTTCGGATAATTTGGTAGTTTTGAAAAGATGAAGGGACAGGGTTCTTTAATTACAATTGGCAGTTACAAGGTAATTTCAAAACCACAACCTTCAAATAAATAACAAACCATAAACTGTTGTTTCACCAATGAAAAAATATTTCTCCCAAAACCAAATATTCACTTTCCTGACTATACTATTTTTAGTTTCATCCTGCAATAGCGCAATTAAAAAGGATTTGGTCAAAGAAAAGGAACAACCAAAACTTATTAAGACCCCTGGTAATGGTAATCTTTCTTGTGGACTGCAGGACAAATCCGGTAATCTTTGGTTTGGAACCTCTCATAATGGGCTGTATAAATATGATGGGAAATCGTTTAAGCAATTTTTAGTGACCAATGGACTTAACAGCAATAATATTGCTTGTTTGTTGGAGGATAAAGAAGGTAAAATTTGGATTGGTACTGACGCAGGACTTTGTTTATACGATGGAAAATCTTTTACCCAAATCCAGATTCCACTTCCTGCAGATCTGCCACCCAATAAGAACCAAAATTTTATCAACTCGCATTGGGTGTACAGTATTATGCAAGCTAAAAACGGCGATTTGTGGTTGGTAACTATTGATGGTGTTTATGTTTACGACGGCCAAACTTATAAGCTATTTATTATCAATGAGGCTGAAAATAGTTTTGTAGGCAGTAACGATAAGATAGAGCGTATTTTAGAAGATAAAACAGGAAACATTTGGTTTGGTGGACGCACCAACGAAGGTGTTTTTCGCTACAACGGTAAATCAATAACTCACTTTAAACTACCGGAGATAACGCTTCAATTTGAGTCGAAAAAAGTTATTCATAGTTGGGGATGGCCTCAGGTGCAAGATAAAAACGGAGATATATGGTTTAGTAATTGGGCTGGCGCCTATCGTTATGATGGAAATACATTTACAAGTTATTCAACTAACGATGGGTTAGCAGGTTATAATGGTATTGTGTCGAAAATTATAGAAGACAAAAGCGGCAACCTTTATTTTGGTGGTGATGGTGGACTTTCTCGTTATGAACCTACCCTGAGAAATGAAGTCGAAAAGAATAAATCATTCACATGTTTTAAGGATGGATTAATCAATCCTTGGATATGGATGATTTTAGAAGATAATACCGGAAGTATTTGGGTCGGTACTAGAGAAACCGGACTCTACCTCTTCGATGGGAAATCATTTATTAATTATTCGGAAGATAAACAATAGCGAATTCCATATTCCGAAGATGGTTTTTCAGATATATAAAGTTAGTAACTACGATTGTACATTGATTTAAATAAATTACACATTGTAAATTTCGAAATATACTTGCTCATTTTTAATTCTAAACAATAAATCATTCAAATAATAGTATGAACGGTTTTAAAATAACAACGCCGGACAACCAAGAAATAAAATTTCAATTTTATCTTGACGAGGCACCTGTCACGTCAAAAGCTTTTGTCGATATATTACCATTTACACGGACTTTTCATCACGCAAGGGTATCCGGACAAGAGATTTGGATAGACAATGTTCCCCAACTGGATATTATTCAGGAGAATGCATCTGTTTTTACCGAACCTGGTGAAGTTGTTTTTGGACCAACAAAACCTTCCCGGACAAAAACAGCCAACTGTTTTGGAATTTACTACGGAGAAGGTAAAGGACTTGACGCGTGTAATATTTTCGCAAGGATAATTGAAAGCGACCGACAAAAATTGATTGACCTCGGAAATAATATTTGGAAAAACGGCTCACAGGATTTGACAATTGCTGCTATTGATATTATTTAACAACGAACAATAAAACTACAGAAGATAATTTATGATTATTAGAGAAGCTAAAATACCAGACATAAAACAAATTCAAATTGTAAGGAATGCGGTAAAGGAAAATGTATTGTCAAATCCTGGGTTAGTGACAGACCAAGATTGTGAAGAATTTATTACGATAAGAGGTAAAGGCTGGGTTTGTGAAATTGATAAACAAATTGTGGGGTTTGCAATTGCGGACTTGAAGGAAAATAATATTTGGGCTTTATTTTTGGACCCTGAATTTGAAGGAAAAGGCATCGGGCAGTTACTACATAATACCATGTTGGATTGGTATTTTTCACAGACAAAAACTACAGTTTGGCTTGGAACCGGGTTCAACACCAGAGCTGAAAAATTTTACAGAATAGCCGGTTGGACAGAAGTCGGGACGCATGGTCCTAAAGAAATTAAGTTTGAAATGACGTATGATGACTGGACAAAAATCAGGAATCGCTAATGCGGATATTTATTTGTGTGATATTCCTGAAAGGTATCTCTTTTCAAGGGCTTTCCATAATTTAGGTTGGGACTTCTATTCGACTTTTGTAAATTAGCTTTAAGTTTCGGCTTCAATAGGTCACAAGTCCAAACAAACAGGCACTACTAAAATTATCATTATGGCAATAAGTAAAGCAATTTTACCAAATACTACCTCCGATTTATTTTTAACTGATGGCGGCCTGGAAACCACCTTGGTTTTTCTCGAAGGTTATGAACTTCCATGTTTTGCAGCTTTTGATTTATTAAAGGATGAAAATGGGATTCTTGCAATAAAGAATTACTATAGACGGTATTTGAGTATTGCGAAAAATTTAAATCAGGGTTCATTTTAGAAAGTCCAACATGGCGGGCAAATCCTGATTGGATAAGAAAAATTGGCTATTCAGCTTCATCAATTACAGATGTGAATGAAAAAGCAGTTCAGCTACTTGTTGACCTCAAACATGAATTTCAAAACGATGTTCCCAATATTATTTTAAGCGGATGTGTCGGGCCTCGTGGAGATGGTTATATTCCTGAAAATACAATGACTGCAATAGAAGCACAACAATATCATTCGGCGCAAATTGCTGTGTTCAGCCAAACTTCGGTTGACATGGTTTCGGCTATAACTATGAATTATGTTGAAGAAGCAATTGGAATTGCCTGTGCAGCAGCTGAAGTTAATCTTCCGGTTGTAATTTCATTTACTTTAGAAACTAATGGTAAACTTCCAACCGGTATGAGTTTGAAAGAAGCAATTGAGTTGGTTGATAAAAGTGCATCAAAGACTCCAATTTATTATATGATTAATTGCGCGCACCCAACACACTTTTTGCATGAATTGCAAACAGGACAACATGAAGTTTGGATTAACAGAATAAAAGGACTAAGAGCAAATGCTTCTTGTAAAAGTCATGCTGAATTGGATGCAGCAACAGAATTGGATAGAGGTAATCCACTTGAGCTGGGTAGTGAACATAAAGAACTTAAAAAAATGTTGCCACAGCTAAACGTATTTGGTGGATGCTGTGGAACCGATGAAGAACATGTTCTTGCGATTGCTAGCCAGGTAATAACCAATTAATGGGGTTAACTTGTTATTTCCCATAACAATGAAGTTGTATGTTTTAATGTTGAGTGGTTCATACAATTTTTGGTTATTAAATCAACAATATTGTTGAAATTTTTTGATGCAAGAAATATGCAAACCGCAACAAATAACCACATAGCCTTTACCAATTTCTTAACTGCAATCATATCTAAAAGTAACAATATGGAAAATGCAATACTGAAACCACATAAACATAAACTGGGCAACTAATGCTGTATTTCCTTTTTGTACTTTTGTTTTTCGCCGTGCTTGTACTTATTACAAGAC
>DAORKJ010000016.1:21867-24612 GCA_035439505.1 Chitinophagales bacterium | reverse complement strand
CTGTATTTCCTTTTTGTACTTTTGTTTTTCGCCGTGCTTGTACTTATTACAAGACAATTTACTGTGATTTTCCATGAGCTTGGGCATGCAATTCCGGCACTTTTAATGACAAGACAAAAAGTTTCACTTTATATTGGTTCACATGGGGACCCGAAAAAGAGCTTGCATTTTGGAATTGGTCTATTAGAAGTTTGGTTTAAGTATAATCCATTTTTGTGGGAACGTGGACTTTTTGTACCTTCATCTAAACAAATTTCTATCAACAAACAAATCATTTATACTTTTACTGGGCCATTAGCTTCTATTGTAATAGCAGCAATAGTTAGCAGTTTCGCTTTTTCAAATGATATACACGATTTTCTAAGAATCTTTTTGATTATATTTATTAGTTCGGCAATCTATGATTTATTTGTAAACCTTACACCAAGTGACACGGCAGTGCAACTTTATAATGGTGATAATACATACAATAACTAACCTTGACAACAGTAAAAATATAAATACTCAACTAATGAAATACTTAATAGCAACATTGTATATATTTCTGGTGCTAATGACTGCCTGCAATGGTCAGACTAATTACTCACAACAAACACAAGAAAAAATCAAAGAAGTTGAGAATAATATTACAGGCAATCTCATCTTAAATGACGAGGCGCCGAGCACGATTATAGAACGCATGCAAAAATATAATGTTAAGGGAGTGAGTATTGCCGTTATAGAAAATTATAAAGTGGTTTGGGCTAAAGGATATGGTTGGGCCGATGAAGAGGATAAAAGACCTGTCACCACAGAAACGTTATTTGAACCTGGCTCTATCAGCAAATCTTTAAATGCAGTGGGTATTTTAAAATTAGCACAGGATCAGCAAGTGGACCTTTATACAGACATCAACACATACCTGACTTCCTGGAAATTTCCATACGATTCACTTTCGAATGGTAAAAAAATTACATTGGCTGATATTTTAAGTCATAACGCAGGATTATCTGTGCA
Source organism: Chitinophagales bacterium (assembly GCA_035439505.1). Lineage (GTDB taxonomy): Bacteria > Bacteroidota > Bacteroidia > Chitinophagales > BACL12 > UBA7236. The sequence goes on along the minus strand of DAORKJ010000016.1, from coordinate 23,616 downwards.
TGGATTTCCCGGGCATGATATCAATGACCCATTTCCGACCGTTATTGATGTTTTAGATGGCAAAAAACCTGCTGTTACGGATCCTGTTCGCAGTATGTTCGAGCCGGGAGTTATGTTTCAATATTCAGGAGGGGGAACTACCATTTCGCAATTAATCCTTACGGATGTTACCAAACAGGCTTATGATACCTGGATGTATGAAAACATTTTAAAACCCATTGGAATGGTGAATAGCTCATTTAGTCAGCCACCATCTAAAAAAAATCAACCATTTTGTGCAACAGGGTATTTGTCTGATGGCACACCAATTTCCAATAAATATCATGTTTATCCTGAATTAGCTGCTGCCGGACTGTGGATGACCCCTACAGATCTTTGTAATTACATTATTGATATGCAATTGGCTTATCAGGGCAAAAAAAAATCAAAAGTATTGAATGATGAAATGGTTAAAAAACATTTAACGCCGTATAACAATGGGCCAACGTCTATGGGTTCATTTATCGTAGACCTTGATGGTGCTAAATATTTTGAACACGGTGCAGGTAACGATGGATTTAGTGGTGATTTTTATGGCAGTCTGGAAGATGGTTATGGCTGTGTTGTTTTTATAAATTCAGAGGAGCATAGATTAATAGCAGAAATTATAAACAGCATTGCAAAAGCCTACAACTGGAAAAATTTCTATAGAGAACCTAAAAAGAAAACCAGTATCGCTGTCTCAGATGATGTAATAAAACCGGCAGAAGGAATTTACCTATTCGATCAGAGCTGGGCAGCTGTAGGTAAAAGGAATAATGAATATCATTTCTATACAAGTGGTATATATGCGAAAATGTATTTTAGTTCACCCAATACATTTTTTAATGAAGAATTCCAGGCAGTCAAGACCTTTATAACAGACTCAACAGGGCATATCACCGGTTACAAAAGAAATGTGGATGGTAAAGAATATCCAAATGCAATAAAAATCACTAAACCCGAAACGCTAAAATCGGAGAGTATGGTGTTTCATGAAATTAGTTTGTATTTATTCGAAAATAAGCGATATGCTGAATCTGCGGTGTATTTACAACGAGCCGTAGAACTCTTTCCTGAGGACCTTGAATTATTATTAAACCTTGCAAATATGTATTTGTATAATAACGAATATGATAAAGCAATAGCAATACATGAAGCGCATTTAAACGACAATGTGGGAAACAATTATACTTGGACCAGTCTGTTACATTTTTATGTAGACTATTATCGTGATAAGAAAATTGATGTTCAAGTATTTGAAAAGGTATATAAAGAATTAAATCTGGAATGGGGAAATTAATTGTTTTCAACGTCCTCTATTTTATGCAAGCGCGCTAAGTTGTAAAACCAGGTTCACGCGGAGAAAAAGGAAAAAATCGGAGACGATAACCGGCTGTTTAATCAGCATCCGCCGCGGCGGACGCATAGCGCATTGGTACATCAACACATTGGTACATTATTCGGCTGTTAATCAGCACATCAGCACATCACCACATTAGCACATCATTGGCTGTTTCCGCCTCAGCGGACGGTTCGAATTGGTATCCACTAACGCGGACGCTTCGCGCATCGGTACATTGGTACATTCGCACATTATTCGGCTGTTAATCAGCACATTAACAAATCAGCACATCACCACATCATTGGCTGTTTCCGCCTCAGCGGACGGTTCGAATTGGTACATCGGTACATTGGTACATTCTCACATTAATCAGCACATCAGCACAT
>DAORKJ010000016.1:2304-21767 GCA_035439505.1 Chitinophagales bacterium | reverse complement strand
AATTGGTACATCGGTACATTGGTACATTCTCACATTAATCAGCACATCAGCACATTAACAAATCAGCACATTAAAGACTCTGCTTCTTCCACATCAACGCCGGCCCTTTATCTGTAGCAGCATCACCCGGTAAAACATAAAACGGAATATTTTGGTAAGCATAATGTCCTTCGCCATCGTAGATAAATAAATAGAGGCGATAAGGACCTTCTTTTTCGGGAGCAGTAAATGTAACAGTATTACCTTTTGTTTTAATTCCTAAACCTTTTAATGCAGCAGGTTTTGCTTCTACATCACCACCGGCTTTAATATCGGTACTTTCGTAAACTACTTCCCAAACATATTTTAATTTATCGCCATTTGCATCAGTTGCAGTTGCAATTGCAGAACAGGTGCTATAAGGTTGTATTAAAACGGAATCACCTTTTTGTTGGCCATTTAATTTTACATCAGTTAAAACCGGAGCAGTATTAATTGGTTCTTTTCCGGTCCATATTCTTTCCAGTTCATCAACTGCCTGACTAGATAATCCTTTTTCATCAAACAAGCCGTACCATGTTGCAGTTGTTTCTTGTTTTTGTCCCCATAAAAAAACGTATGAACCCATACACATTTTTCTATCGCCGGCAATATATTTAGCATAACGTTCTTTATAAGAAATTGCTTTTTCACTGCTGCTTTGTTCTACAGGAACCTGCCAAATTGTTTTTTGCACTTCCCAGTGACCGTTTGGTCCCCATTCGGTAATCATGTATGGTTTATTCCATTTAGTAGTGCGTAATTGTTTAGCTACATTACCTAAATCGCCATAAGTATTAATGCCATAAATATCAATGTCAGGACAACGTTCCAAAAGTAATCTGGTTTCAGTTGTATCTAATCCTGCAGTAACTGTCATAGTTGGATGATTCGGATCTTTTTCATGAATCATTTTTGCAATATCATTTACTGCGTACCAAACATTGGTATTGGTATAAAATAAATCAACTTCGTTACCTACACCCCAAGCGAGTAATGCAGGGTGATTTTTATATTTTTCTACTACTTCAGTAAAATGTGCTAATTGCTGTTTTACTTTTTCTGCATTATCATAATCAAAACCATGGCGTTCATGTTGTAACCATAATCCTAATAATACAGTTAAACCTTTTTCTTGCGCAGCGTCAAGAATTTCTCCTGCATTGTCAATTCCCCATGTTCTTATAGAATTTGCACCAATGCTAACAGCCTTGTCGAGTTCAACGCTGCCGCCAACACCTTTAACATAATAAGGTTCGTTGTTGCGATATAATGTCCAGTTGCCATCTGCATCTTGTTGTATCGTGACCGGTATTGCTTGTGAAAAAACAGGTTGTGTAAATGCCACAAACAATAGGGCTGATGTTACAAATTTGCAAAAGTTGCTAACTGGATTCTTCATTTTTTTGATAGAGTTTTTTGTCGAATTTGAATAATCGTGATGGGCGATAAGGCACATCTTTTTCAAATTCTTCGGTTTCTTTTACATATTGGAAAAGGTCAATTTTTTTTCTGAAATTACCTTTATCAAATTTTTTGTCGAGCACCGTTTCAAAAAACGATTGTAGTTGAGTGAGCGTGAATTTTTCTTCAATCACACCATTCCACAATGGTTTAGTCATGGTACTTTCTTTTAGCTTTTTGTAGGAATAATCAATAATATCCCTGTGGTCGAAAGCTAACTTTGGCAAATTTTTTACACTATGCCACTTCGCTTTGTCTGCCCAAAAAGCTGCTTTTGGGTTAAAACCCTTCATATTTACTATAGCATAATAGGCCACAGTAACCACCCTACCCAACGGATGCCTGTCTACCGCACCAAACGTATGCACCTGTTCAAAGTTCAAATCAGGCAGACTGGTAAGCGCTTTTAAGACTCTTCCGGCGGAGGTATCGAGGTCTTCATCAGGGTAAACCAAGTCGCCCGGTAAAGCCCACAAACCCTTGTAGGGCTCGGCTCCGCGCTGAATTAGTAATACCTGTAAGTCCTTCTTTCCATAGCCGAATACCACACAGTCTATGCTGAATGCCAATTCGAAAAAAGAATCAATAGGCACATCATAAATTTGGTATTCATTTCGCCTTCTGAGGGTTTTGTTTGTTTTAGCCATACAAATCTCTATCCGGCAAATGTAAACAAGATTATAAAAATAATACTTATTGTAAAAATTACAAAAAGTAATTACATTTATCCCATTATTTCACTTTAACCTAAATGTTTTTCTATGAAAAATCTTACGCTTTTCTTTGTGCTATTGGGTTTCAGCCTGTTTGCCACGGCTCAAACCTACAATGTCACCTTCAAGGTGAACATGAATGAAGTTGCTGAACCTTTTACCACACCTGAGGTAAATGGCAGTTTTAACGGTTGGTGCGGAGGTTGTGCGCCAATGAGTGACCCTGATTTAGACGGAATTTGGGAAGTTACCATTGCACTTGCACCAGGTACTTATGAGTACAAATTTGCTTATGACAGCTGGACCGGTCAGGAAAACCTTGTACCGGGAACATTTTGTACGGTTACTAATTTTGGCTTCACCAATCGCTCTTTAGTAGTTGATGCAGCTGACATTGTAATGGATCCTGTATGTTGGGCAAGTTGTGATAATTGTGGAGAAGGCGCTTTATACGATATTACTTTTCAGGTTAACATGAATGGAGTTGCAGGACCATTTACCACTCCGGAAGTGAATGGCAATTTTAATGGATGGTGCGGTGGTTGTGCTCCTATGAGCGATGTTGATGGCGATGGCATTTGGGCTATCACGATTACTTTGGCTCCGGGCACATATGAATATAAATTTGCTTATGATGCATGGACAGGTCAGGAAGCTTTAACGGAAGGTTCTCCTTGTACCGTTACTAACTTCGGATTTACAAATAGATCTTTAGTGGTTACTGATAACGCAACACTTGACCCTGTAATTTGGGGAACTTGTGATTTCATTAATACTACAATTGCTCCTGCCGGGACAGTTACAATTTGCTCAGGAACAACTCAGGCTTTTGCTGCACCAACAGGATATACCGGATATCAATGGAAGAAAAATGGTGTAAATATTCCTGGTGCAACTTCTTCAAATTATACAGCCAATCAGGCAGGTAATTATAGTGTAGTTATTTCTCAAGGAACTGCATTTGCACAATCTGCAGCTACTACTTTAGTTGTTTCAAAACCAAAACCTAAAATTCAGCCTGTAGGTAGTCTTGATATTTGTGCTACAGGTTCAGTATTATTAAAAGGTAAAATTGGTGTTGGTAGCACATATCAATGGTATAAAGATGGTGTTGCAATAGTTGGTGCTCCATTAAATTTGGTTGCTACTTCAATTGGTAGTTATAAATTAAAAGAAACAACACCTGCAGGTTGCACAAAATCGGCTACTGTTGTGGTAACTACATCATGTAAATTGGAAGGTGCAAATGATGATGTATTTGCTATCTATCCAAATCCAAACAATGGTGATTTCACTATTCAAGTTCAAACCGCTTCACTTACTGCTGATGCAATAAATATTGCTATTTATTCTTCAACAGGTGCAGTTGTTTATCAAACTACAAATACTATTGACAATGGAAATCCTAACCAAACAATTTCTTTAGGAAATACTTTGGCTTCAGGTATGTATATGGTTAAAATTAATACTGGTAATACATCAGTTACCAAAACTTTAATTGTTGAATAAATTTTGAATTTTAAGTTTAAGGGTGGGACTACTCCAAAAGGGTAGTCCTGTTTTTTTTATAAAAATGCGTCTTTGTTATAAAAACAATTCGATTGGATTAGATAAAAATTAAATAGAATATTTAATTATACAGAAAATCATTTGTTCAACTCAAGATTCGATTGGATATGCAAAAATTAAGCTGTAGTTGCGGCGAATTACAACTTCCATCCAAATGTTAAAATTCCCCTGTTTTAACCATTTTGTGCAAGTTGTGATTAAACAATTCCCCCAAAAAAAATATTAATTGATTTTGCTTTTTGTAATAATTACAAAAAGGACTATTTTTACTGTAAAATAATTTTACTATGAAACAAATATTTACTTATTTGCTGCTTTGCACCCTGGCTACCAGTGCCATGGCGCAAACCTACAATGTTACCTTTAAGGTAAACATGAACGAGGTGGCAGCAGCGTATACCACACCAGAGGTTAATGGTACTTTTAATGGTTGGTGCGGTGGTTGTAATCCATTATTCGACGACGATGCAAATGGCATCTGGGAAGTTACAATTGCTTTAGCTCCAGGTACTTACGAATACAAATTTGCCTATGATGCTTGGGCAGGACAGGAATCTTTAACAGAAGGTTCACCTTGCACAGTTACTGCATTTGGTTTTACAAATAGAACATTCACTTTGGGTGAAGCAGACATGGTGCTTAATCAGGTTTGTTGGGGAAGTTGTGATGATTGCGACGGAGTGGTTTTAGCTCAAATGGATTTACCGGTAACATTCGATGAAGCAGGTGTAGATTATGGTTTAATAGGATTCGGTGGAGCAGAAGCTTCTACAATTGAAGTTGACCCTACTGATGCAGGCAATATGGTTGCTAAAGTAATTAAATCGGGTGCAGCTGAATTATGGGCTGGAACAACAGTAACTGATGGTGCAGGTTCAGGTTTTGCTACAGATATTCCTTTTACCGTTGATGCAACAACCATGACTGTTCGTGTTTGGTCACCGGATGCAGGCATTCAGGTTAGGTTAAAAGTAGAAGATCATCTTGATCCAACTAAATCTGTTGAGACAGAAGCAACTACAACAGTTGCCGGTGATTGGGAAACATTGACATTTGATTTTGCTAATGAAGCACCGGGTACTGCCGAAATTAATTATGGATACAATTATGATAAAGCTTCTATCTTCTTCAACTTCGGTGTAACCGGAGCAGTTGCAGGTGAAAAAACTTATTATTTTGATGATGTGATGTTTGGCGAAGGTGGTGAACCTATGACATACAATGTAACTTTTGCTGTGAATATGAATGAAGTTGCTCCGGGATTTACAACACCTGAAGTGAATGGTTCATTCAACGGATGGTGCGGTGGTTGTAATCCATTGTCTGATGTTGATGGCGATGGCATCTGGACAACTACATTACCTATTTTAGAAGGAAATTATGAATATAAATTCGCATACGATGCATGGGCCGGTCAGGAAGAATTAACACCTGGTGATCCTTGCACTATTACTTTAGGTGGATTTACAAACCGTCAATTAATTGTTGCCGGTGGTGATGTAACTCAACCAACAGTTTGTTGGGGAAGTTGCAGCGATTGTGGTGTTGTTGAATTAGCACAAATGGATTTACCGGTAACATTCGATGAAATTGGTGTAGAATACGGTTTAATCGGTTTCGGTGGAGCAGAAGCTTCAACAATTGAAATTGACCCAACTGATGCAGGTAATATGGTTGCCAAAGTAATTAAATCTGCAGCTGCTGAATTATGGGCAGGTACAACAGTAACTGATGGAGCCGGTTCAGGTTTCGCATCTAATATTCCTTTTACAGTTGATGCAAATATTATGACTGTTCGCGTTTGGTCACCGGATGCAGGCATTCAGGTTAGATTAAAAGTAGAAGATCACCTTGACCCAACTAAATCTGTTGAAACTGAAGCAACTACAACAGTTGGTGGTGATTGGGAAACATTAACATTTGATTTTGCTAATGAAGCACCGGGAACTGCCGAAATTAATTATGGATATAATTATGATAAAGCTTCTATCTTCTTCAACTTCGGCGTAACCGGAGCAGTTGCAGGTGAAAAAACTTATTATTTTGATGATGTAATGTTTGGTGAACCGGTAGTAGTGGTAAATTACAATGTTACATTTAATGTAAATATGAATGAAGTAGTTGCAGGATTTACTACACCTGAAGTGAATGGAACATTTAACGGATGGTGTGGTGGATGTAATCCATTATCTGACCCTGATGGTGATGGTATTTGGAGTACAACATTATCAATCCCTGAAGGTACTTATCAATTTAAATATGCTTATGATGCTTGGGCTGGTTCAGAAATATTAGCTGATGGTGCAGTTTGTACTATTAATGATGGTGGATTTGTTAACCGCGTTTTAGAAGTAAGCAGCGATATGGTAATGGACCCTGTATGTTGGGGAAGTTGTTTGGATTGTGGTGCAGCAGTTACTTATGATGTTTTATTTACTGTTGATATGAATGAAGTTGCCGCTGCATTTACTACACCTGAAGTAAATGGTACATTTAACGGATGGTGCGGAGGTTGTGCACCAATGAGCGATTTAGACGGTGATAATATTTGGGAATTAACTATTCCTTTAGAAGCAGGTACTTACGAATATAAATTTGCTTACGATACTTGGGCAGGTTCCGAAACATTATTAGAAGGTGATCCTTGTACTATTACAGCGTTTGGATTTACCAACCGTTCATTAGTGGTAACTGCACCGGTTGCTTTAGATACTGTTTGTTGGGGAAGTTGTACATCTTGTGAAACAGCAGTTCCTGCACATATAGTTAAATTCCAGGTGGACATGAGTACAGTTGCTGCAGCATTTACTACACCTGAAGTAAATGGTACGTTCAACGGATGGTGCGGAGGTTGTGCGCCATTGAGCGATTTAGATGGTGATAATATTTGGGAATTAGACATTTTATTACCGGAAGGAACTTATGAATACAAATTTGCATACGATGCTTGGGCAGGTCAGGAAGAATTAACTTCCGGTGACGATTGTACCATCACTACAGATGGATTTACCAATCGTGCACTTACCGTTACAGGTCCAGCTACTTTAGATGCAGTTTGTTGGTCAAAATGTGAAGCTTGTGATGTGAGTATTAATGATATTGTTATTGGAGATGTTAGTGTTTGGCCACAACCTGCAAAAGGTGTTGCTTATTTAACATTTGAAGATCAAATATTTATTAATGCAAATGCAATCATTACCGATATTACCGGAAGAATGATTCAACAATCTACCATTGTTGGAAATAATCATGCATTTAATCTGAATAATATGGTACCTGGCGTATATCAGGTAGTCGTAATTAAAAACGGACAAATACTTTATGCAAACAGTTTATCTGTTCAATAAATAATTTAGTACGGTTAGTTTCAACCCCGGTTGTGTTTAACATAGCCGGGGTTTTTTATGAGTAGTTCTTTCCTTAAATAATAAAAATTTTAATCCCATACTGATTAAGGCAATGAATCACGCACCTCATCAACCATCATCCCGAAACTTCCCGCCTTCCCGTCTTCCCGGCAATCACATGTTTCGTCTATATTGCCCACCAACCTCAAACAGCGATTTGGTAATTTGTCCGAGTGAGCAGAATTTACAAGCTTCCATTAATGCTTCAAATAAATTGTTGTTCTGTATGGCCGTAGTTTGTAAATGACGTAAATGTTTAGCAGTTAATTCTGCATTTTTTTCATGCAGATTTTTTAAAGTAGTTATTTGTGCTTCTTTTTCTTCTTCAGTTGCACGAATAACTTCCATAGGAAGAATAGTTGGCGAACCCTTTGAATTTAAAAACGTATTTACACCAATTATGGGATATTCGCCGGTATGTTTAAGTGTTTCATAAAATAAACTTTCTTCCTGAATTTTTCCGCGCTGATACATCGTTTCCATTGCACCTAAAACACCGCCACGTTCAGTAATTCGGTCGAATTCACTTAATACGGCTTCCTCAACTAGATTAGTAAGTTCTTCAATTATAAATGAACCTTGAATAGGATTTTCATTTTTTGCTAACCCTAATTCTTTATTGATAATTAATTGGATAGCCATTGCCCTGCGCACACTTTCTTCAGTTGGTGTTGTAATGGCTTCATCATATGCATTGGTATGCAATGAATTACAATTATCATAAATCGCATATAATGCCTGCAGCGTTGTTCTAATATCGTTGAAATCGATTTCCTGCGCGTGTAAGCTTCTTCCGCTGGTTTGAATATGATATTTTAATTTTTGTGTTCTGTCGTCGGCGCCATATTTTAATTTCATAGCCTTTGCCCAAATACGGCGTGCTACGCGACCAATTACAGCGTATTCCGGATCAATTCCATTGCTGAAGAAAAACGAAAGGTTAGGACCAAAATCGTTAATGTTCATGCCACGGCTTAAATAATATTCTACATAAGTAAATCCGTTAGCCAATGTAAATGCTAATTGCGTAATTGGATTTGCACCCGCTTCAGCAATATGATAACCTGAAATTGAAACCGAATAAAAATTGCGGACTTTTTGCTGAATAAAATATTCCTGCACATCGCCCATTAAACGCAATGCAAATTCAGTAGAAAATATACAAGTATTTTGCGCCTGGTCTTCTTTTAAAATATCGGCTTGCACAGTACCGCGAACAGTGCTCAGTGTTTTAGCTTTAATTACTGCATACACATCCGCAGGTAAAACCTGGTCGCCTGTAACGCCTAATAATAGTAATCCAAGGCCATTATTACCCGTAGGCAACGAATCGGCATTGTATTTAGGTCTGAGGTGTTCACGTCCTTTATATATTTCCTGAATTTTAGTTTCAACCGCGGCTTCTAATTTATTTTCAATAATATATTTTTCACACTGCTGATCAATAGCTGCATTCATAAAAAACCCAAGCAACATAGGAGCAGGACCATTAATGGTCATTGACACTGATGTTTTAGGGTCGGCTAAATCGAAACCGCTATATAATTTTTTCGCATCATCTAAACAACAAATGCTCACACCGCTGTTACCGATTTTACCATAAATATCAGGGCGATAATCAGGGTCATTGCCATATAATGTTACACTATCGAATGCAGTTGACAATCGTTTTGCAGGCATACCTAAACTCACATAATGAAAACGTTTGTTGGTGCGCTCAGGTCCGCCTTCACCGGCAAACATACGTGTTGGGTCTTCTTCTTCGCGTTTAAATGGATAAATACCTGCGGTAAATGGAAATTCACCCGGCACATTTTCCTGCAATTGCCATTGTAAAATATCACCCCATGCTTCATATTTAGGGAGACTGATTTTTGGAATTTCCAGGTGCGATAAACTTTCTGAATGTGTTTTTATTTTTAATTCTTTATCGCGCACCTTAAAAATGTAATATTCATCTTTATACGATGCTAATTTTTTATTCCATGAATGAATTAAATCCAGATTTTCATTATCTATTTTTTTAGCTACGCGTTGGTATTCCTCTTCAAGTTTATTTTTTAATTCTGCATCACTTACAATTGCTTTAGAAGTATGTAGTGCATATAAATTTTGCGCTACAGTTTTTTGCTCAACTACCTTTTTATCGTAAGCGCGGTTGTTTTCTGAAATTTCAGCTAGGTAACGAGTACGCTGTGGAGGAATGATGAATATTTTTTTACTCATCTCATCCGTAATATGAAAATCGGAATGTAAGTCAACCTTTGCTTTTTCTTTAATGGTATCCATTAAATGACGATACAACTGGTTGGTGCCCGGGTCGTTAAACTGCGATGCGATAGTTGCAAACACAGGCATTTTTTCTGTTTCAACATCAAACAATTTATGATTGCGCTGAAACTGTTTGCGCACATCACGTAATGCATCCTGAGCTCCGCGTTTATCGAATTTATTAATGGCAATTAAATCGGCAAAATCGAGCATGTCAATTTTTTCGAGCTGACTTGCAGCGCCATATTCAGGTGTCATCACATATAAACTCACATTGCTGTGTTCGGTAATTTCTGTATCACTTTGCCCAATACCTGAAGTTTCCAGAATAATTAAATCGAACTGTGCTGCTTTTAATATTTTAACTGCTTCATCTACGTGTTTACTCAATGCTAAATTCGCCTGACGTGTTGCCATTGAACGCATATAAACACGTGCGTTATTTATTGCATTCATTCTGATTCTGTCGCCAAGCAACGCACCACCAGTTTTACGCTTACTAGGGTCAACCGATAAAATGGCAATTGTTTTATCCGTAAAATCAATTAAAAATCTGCGCACTAATTCATCAACTAAAGATGATTTTCCTGCTCCACCTGTTCCTGTGATACCTAATACAGGTGTATTATTATTTTTTATTAATACTTCTACCTGTGTCATTATACCCGATGCATCAGGTGTGTTATTTTCTACGGCAGAAATTAATTTGCCGATACTTTTCCAATCTCTTTCTTTGGTAAGATGTGTGAGTTCTCCATTTAAATTAATTCCGGTAGCAAAATCACTTTTTTGGACAAGGTCGTTAATCATACCTTGTAAGCCCATTGCTCTTCCATCATCAGGAGAATAAATTCTGGTGATACCATAGTTTTGTAACTCCTCAATTTCAGACGGCAAAATAGTGCCACCGCCACCACCAAATATTTTTATATGCTCACAGCCTTTTTGTTTGAGCAGGTCATACATATATTTAAAATATTCGGTATGTCCTCCCTGATAACTGGTCATCGCAATAGCCTGAACGTCTTCCTGTATGGCACAATTAACCACCTCTTCTACACTTCTGTCATGGCCAAGATGAATTACTTCTACCCCGGTAGCCTGGATTATCCTGCGCATAACATTAATCGCTGCATCGTGGCCATCGAACAGGCTGGCAGCAGTTACAATTCTTATTTTATGCTTTGGTTGATATGGTTGAACGTCTGTCATAGCTTATAATGTAGCACAAAGTTACTTAATAGCCTTCAATCTACCCTGAAAAGACAAACAACCCGGTGGCATGCACAGCTCAACAAGGCGATTACAAACCCTTATAAAATGACAAAACCCCTCGACCAAGAAGGGGTTTTGAAGGCAGGATAGGAGTTTCCTGCAACGTTTAATCAAACAATTACAACCGAACGCTTTTGCTGAGATTTATTGTTTAATAAATTTAATCACCTGCACACCACCGGCATCGCTTATTACATGTATTAAATAGATGCCTTCAGGTAAAACATTGATATTGGTTTGGAAATTATGTTGACCACTATACAATGTTCCGGTGAAAATTTCTTTTAATTGTTTACCACTTAAATCATTAATCACAATTGATGTATTGGCAGTAATGGCATTTTCCAATGTAATATTGATGAGGTCATTTGCCGGATTTGGGTATGCGTTTAATACACCAATAATTGTTTCTTCATCAATTCCGGTTGGTGCAATTACAACAGTATCACATTGTGTATCGGTGCAAAATGCAGTGGTTATGGTTAAACAAATGAGGTAAGTACCACCGGCTGCATATTCGTGATTAGGTTCAAATTCGGTAGAACTTGTGCCATCACCAAATTCCCACAAATAACTTGCTGCTGCACCACCATCATAAGAATCGTTGGTGGTAAAAATGCCCCATGGTGTTATGCCAAAATCATAATTAAATGCAGCATTACAATCAGTGGTATCATCTATTCCTGAAATCATAACAAAATCACAATAGGTTGAAACGCAAGAATCGGTAGTATAAATAGTTAAACATACTGTATAGGTGCCCGGGAAATCATAATTATGATTTGGATTTTCTGCAATGGAAGTTTCTCCATCACCAAAACTCCATGAATACCCAGTGATATCAGCAAAACCACCGGTACTGGTATTCGTAAATTCTGCAAGGGTGCCGGAAATATCCACTTCAAAATCTGCTGCGCAAAAACCCGAATCAATAATACCGCCAACATAAATTGTTTCACAATATGTTGAAGAACAGGAATCGCTGGTGAAAATAGTTAAACATACTTCGTAAACACCTTCAGTGGCATAATCGTGATTTGGATTTGGTGCACCAGATATGCCGCCATCCCCAAACGTCCAGTAATTACTGATAATATCACCACCAAATGCCATTGAATTATTATTAAAATCTGCAAGTAACCCGTCAAAATCAACATCAAAATCGGCATAACATGAGCCGGTATCGATACCACCACCTATATATAAAGTTGCACAATAGGTTGATGAACAACTGTCATCCGTATACATTGTTAAACATGCCGTATAAGTGCCATCATCATAAGCATGCATTGGGTTTTCTACAAGAGATGTAGTTCCATCGCCAAACTCCCAAACATAACTGGCATCAAAGCCATCGGTATAAGATAAATTATCAAAATCAACCATACCACCTGCTTCGCTAAACGTAAAATAAGCACTGCATCCGGTGGTATCACCGCCGCCAATAATGGTAATGGTTTGGCAATATTCATCTGTGCAGCTGTCTACACCATAAATGGTTAAACAAACAGTATATGTTCCCGGCTCATAAGCATGCATGGGATCGTCGGCAACAGAAGTTGTACCGTCACCAAAACTCCAGTAAGATTCTACAGCACCGGGTGTTGAGAGGTTATTAAATGAAATGAGGTCGCCAAAATAGCCCAAGCTGAAATAGGCATAGCAATCGCCCCCACCTGCACCGGTTATTGCTATGGTATCACATTGAGAAGCAAAACAACTATCTGCTCCATAAACATAAAAACAAACGAGATACCAGCCATCAGCATCATAAGTATGTTCCGGATTTTCTGTGTAGGCATAAGAGCCATCGCCAAAGTCCCAAACATAGGCCGGAGAAACACCGGTTGCTATCCCATCAAAAGTTACATCAGGACCGTCGATAACGGCATTAAAATCTGCGGAGCAAGATTGCGCCGAAGCGGATTGGCCAAGTAATAAAAATGCAAACATGGCAACCAACATTAAGGAGTAATACTGTCTTTTCATTGTTAAAAGTTGAATTGGATTAATATGAATTAAACCTAAACACGAAGGTAAAAATGAAAAGGTTGGGTAGACTGGTGAATTTTATCAACTTTTATGCAAAAGCACCTGCAAGCTCATACTAAATGTGGCATTTGTATTGGCCAGATGTTGGTTGGTTGAATTTTGATAACCCAAGTCTATATTAAATGATGAAAAGTGAACGCCCACTCCCGCAGTCCACATTTGTCTTCCACCTTTGGAATCGTCCTCATAAAAATAACCACCGCGCAAAGCAATCAAATTGTTATAAATATATTCAAGGCCTGTTCCAATATTAATTTCATTTAATTCCTCTTCCAGTTCATTGGGTGCATCTGCAAATGAAACAAATATGCCTTCAATAGCAGAGTATTCCTGAAAATCGGGAATGGCATTGGCAGGGGAGTTATCTTCATTACTTGGCGTTGGGACTAACAGTTTGTTAAATTCTGCTGTTAAGGCTAAAGTGTTTTTCGCATTAACATCAAGTTTTACTTTGGCGCCAACTCCTAAATTGGTAGGTAAATAATCTTTATTTATCGTGTTTGAATAAAATATTTTCGGACCTATATTGCTAATTGCAGCACCCATAGCAATTTCTATTTTTTCATTAATTTGTTTTTCATGATATATCGAAATATCACCTGCAATTGAATGAATTGGTTTTATTTCATTAACCGGAGCATTTGTAATTGTATTCACATTAGAGTAAATGTATTTCAATGCCAACCCTAACGAAAAATGTTGTGAAAGTTTTCGCGAATAAGCCATATCAGCAGATAATTCATGCGGTTGGAATTCTTGTAATACATTTCCGGTGGCTGAAGTAAAAGTTAAATTGCCCAATGAAAAATACCTAAAACCAACACTAATAACCTGCATACTATCTGTTTTTATAAATGCACTTAAATTAGCTAAATACATATCATTTACTAATTGACTTAACCAAGGTGTATAATTTACTGTTAAACCAAAAGGATTTTCGTTTGGAATAAAAGCTAATTTGGCCGAATTGTAAAAAATAGCCGATGGATCAGGACTTGTTGCTATACCACAATTACCTAACGACGAAGAACGAGCATCTGTAGACATTAGAAGAAATGGTATTGCTGTTGTTGTAATATTTATATATTCATCAGCTGGAACTGCCGGAGGTGTTTGAGCTTTAGTCTGATGGCAGATTGATAACACAAAAATTGCGTTTACGAAGGCACGTGAAATTTGCATGTAGGAAGTTTAATTATTTAACGGTAGGGACATTATTTTATTGCCAATAGGCATAAAAAAAAGACGACACTTAGGTCGTCTTTTAAATAATATATTAATTATTATAATTATCCGTCAGATCCGGCATCTTCTCCGCCGCCACCTTCATTGCCTAAAGCATCAAGGTTAAACTGCAAAGTAAAACGCAAGGTATTATCCAATGGGTTTTGATTGCTGCTTGTAGGTACTAAATAAGAGAAATCTAATCCAAATACATTGTAACGTAATCCTAAACCAACAGTAAAGAATTGACGGCCACCTTTTGTTGCATGCTCATAAAAATATCCTGAACGCACAGCAAATTTTTCATCATACCAATATTCAACACCGGCAGAATAAATAATTTCGTGTAATTCTTCGCTGATACCGTTTGGTGCATCACCAAATGAACTCAACATACCACTTACCATACTTTGTTCTTTGAAGTCAAGAATACCGTTTTGTGGGTTGCTGTCTGCGCTATCAGGTGTTGGAACTAATAATTTATTTAAGTCTAAAGCGAAAGTAAGTTTATTATAACTATCGAAGTGGATGCCATAGGCAGCACCAATACCAAGGTTAGTTGGAATAAAATCTTTTTCGATACTGGAAGTGTAAGTTACTTTATTTCCGATATTAGAAATATTTAAACCGATACCAATTTCAGAATCTTTATCACCTGTATCGAATTGATTGGTATAAAACATCGAAAAGTCCGCAGCAACACCACGAGCAGGTTTAATTTCTACACCATTTACAACCTGACCGGTTGCAAGGTTAGAATAAATATATTTTAAATCGAGACCTGCAGAAAGGTTATCGGCTAATTTACGTGAATAAGCAAAATCGAATGCAAATTCATTAGGACGAAAATCTTGTAAAACGTTTCCGGAAGCATCGGTAAATGTGATATTACCTAATGAGAAATAACGAAGAGAAGCACTTACTGCTGACAATTCGTCTACTTTCCAATATCCGTTTAAGTAAGCCAGGTAAATATCATTTACCAGATTTTTAAGCCATGGGGTATAAGTAAGTGATATGCCTGTTGGATGTGCATCATCAATAAAAACAATTTTAGAGGCATTCCAAAAAATAGAGTTAGCATCAGGTGTAATTGCAATACCCACATCAGCCATACCGCCTGAACGTGCGTCAGGAGTAATGCGTAAGAAAGGAACTGCTGTAGTAACCGTGTTAAGGTATTCGTCACCGGTATTGCCGATGGAGAGCTGTGCTTTTGATGAGGTTGAAACTGCAATTACCGCAACAACCATCCAGGTAAATTTCATAAAATTCCGCATATATAATCTTCTAAAGTCTAGGGTTTGCAAAAATAACAATTATCTATAACGTTTAGCAACATCATTTTAGTATAACCAGTTTTTGAAATTCATTTGCCTTTGAATTGTCGCTGGCAGCCTTCACGGTGAGCTTGTAAACATAAACACCCTTACCTATAGCATCGCCGTATTCATCTAAGCCGTCCCAACTGATGTCATCTACCCGGTAACCATCGGTAGAAACCTGCTGCTGTATGGTTTTGATGCGTTTTCCGCTCACGGTAAAAATCTCCACTTTAACATCCAAAACGTCACCGGGGCGGTTATGTTCAAACCAAAAAGTGGTGTTGGTTGTAAATGGATTGGGGTAGTTTAAAACATGGCTCAAGGCAAGGTCTGCGGTTTCTGCTACCACAAATTCAGTATACCCGTCGCCGGAGTTATTGTAAACATCCCAGGCTTTAACCGCAACTGTATGTCTTCCCTCTGCTATGCCACTCAAAGGATAAGCTACCACACCACTTTGGTATTCATCGAGGTCCGATTCGTAATAATCATTGAGTTTTATCAGGGTTTGCTGGTCTTCATCCAACGTTGCTGTTATATCGTGACCAACGGCATTACCTAAAGCATTGATACCGGAATTATCGTTGAGTTTTATCAGCAATACCGGATTTTCATCAGTTAGTCCACCAAAAACAAAAGTTTCATCATTCATAAACACATTCACTTCAGGGCCGTCTAAATCTTCAGGTGCATTATCGGCAGTTCCGCCAATTATTACACTTGCACTATACCCATTGGCATCTTCTTCACCATTTTCAGCATAATAACTCAATTTACCTGAACCATAATTGTAAGAAATATCTTTTGGAACAATAAATGTAAATGCAAAATCGCCATTCACTACACTGGCTTTACCTTTATAAAGTGCATTTTTTTGTAATTCGAAATCAAATTCCTGACTTGGTCCCCAACCTCCAACACCACTCGCAGTCGGGTCATTAATTAAAGTATTAATTGTTACCGGTTTGTCATAAACTGCTGGGTAAACAGTGCCATTAAAATCTGATAATTTAACGCCGCTTTCATCAGTCACTTCACCGGTGATAGTCACTTTGCTTAATGCCTTCAGTGTATCAACATACACATTTACATCGTAACCATTTACCGTTTTTGTCTGCACATTATATTTCGGATAATTTAAAACCAATGCAGGGTCACCCAATAAAATAAATTTACGATTATTAGTAGCACCGGTTGTTACTGCATTTTTACCTTTTTTAACGGCATCGCCTAGGGCAGGATATTGGCCATCGGTTTTAACAAATAATTGATTTAATAAATTTTTATTTAAATCATAATTACCTGATGAAATTACCAAACGCACGGTTGTTACCAATGCAATCCCACCACCTGTAGGATTTAATAAAACGAGTTCACCGGCAGAGCGCAAATCGGGATTGTCGTACCTCGAAAATGAACATGTTGCTGTAATAAACAATGGAAGTTTATCATAATTTTCCCAGCTATTAATATCATCTACAGATAATACTCGTTCCTGCGCCCAGTTTTGTTCGTTGCCATGGCCAAGGTAATTCATAATAAAACTACCGGAATACATTTTTGTATTAATGCTGGTTTCAACTTCCGGATAACGCTCTCCGCCTGCACCCGGAATTTGTTGGTAAGCATCAAAATATATTTTATCAATATTGTAAACAGGATAATCGTTTTTTAATGTAGTTGCTAATAAATCGGCATCTTTCATATGCTGATTATAATCCTCATCATCTGCTAAAAAACACAATCCATTTCGCCAACTGCCTAAACTTTCTTCTGATTTATAATGGATAATTTTATCTACCATTTGTGTAGCCTCTTCTGCTGTCATTACCGGTAATCTTCCCACGCCTATATCTAATTTTTCGGCAGTATCTTCAATATTGTCACCTTCTGTTGGGTCAAGGAAGCCAAAAAAATCATCAGTGCCATATGACACACCTCGCGATAATGATTCAACACTTTCGTAATTAGGAATTTTCAATGTGTTTTTTTCTTCATCAAAAGCTAAGTAGCGGTAATCAAATGAAGCATCACCAAATAATAATAAATACCTTGGCATTTTAGTAGCATCGGCACCCGCGCGTTCATAAAACATACGCATCATATCGCGAATTGCAGAGATGTCTTGTGCGCCTGATGAAAATTCGTTGTAAACATCATAAATACTCACTACCATAGTATCAAGACCTTGTGTGTCATGATGAAATCCTGCTAAACGACGTGCTTCTGAAAGAAATGCTGGATGTGTTACAATAACATAATCAGGTTGAGTGGTAATACCATGAATATTTTGATTGGCAATTTTTTCTACAAATATTATCGATGAACTTGAAAAAACATCAGCATCGGTAAAGGCGATAAAATTGCGCAATGTATCAGATGAAGCACGGAAAATAATATCTCCGCCTTCTTCAACAAATAATTGATTTTGAACATTTATTTGGTTTGTTACATCCCAAATTTTAATATCATTATCTGCATCTAAAATATATTTCGTGATATTGCCATCAGCACGAGTTCTGCTATCTCTAAAATATAATTGTGCATTATTGTGTTTTAAATTTGCTCTGCCTAATAATTCGATATAATTCATCCATGTTGTATTCACCGATGCGCCTGAAAATTCAACGCCAATTGTTATATTTTCTGATGTAGATGTAAAACCTGTTTCAATAGCACTTTCGTAAGCAAATGTTTCATTAAACCCTTCCACTAATTCTGATACAATAATATTAGTTGGCAAGCTGATTCCATTGGCATCCATTTTTAGAATAGTGCTTCCCGTAAGGCTTGAACCTGCGGCGCTTGCTCGGATATTTACAATTTCTGATGTTATTAAACCGGGCATAACAAAATTGTATGAACGGTTGGGATTATAAATATCAATTACTTCGGCATACCACTTTCTTCCTGAATTTAATAAATTGATTTTATCGGTGTCAAAAAAAGTTAAATAATCGTAGGAGGATGTACTGATATTTTCGGTGGCTTCAGACGCTTTGTCGGTCATATATTTACCACTTCCTGCATCCGGCGTAATAAAATAATAAGTTTGGTCGCTATACAAATTATTGGCATGCGTAAATTTATTTGTAGCTTCATTATAATTCCAGCGATGTGGCGCTTGGCCAAAGAAATAAATATAATCGCCGTCATCAAATAAACCATTGCCATTTACATCTTTTTTATAAATAGCATTTTCTTGTAAATCATCATATCGGAATGCGGCATTACTTTCCGGTAACATGCCACCACCATTGCCAAATACACCAAAATTGTCGAATGAAACTGTTCCGCTAATACCATTACTGTTTAACCAATTACGGTCTATTTTAAATATTCCTTCTCTAACAACACTCACTTTATACCATGAACCTGTTGCTAATACCGAACCATCGCCAAATTCATCTTCATCTGTTGTTTTATAACTAATATTTCCGGAGGTGGTAATGACTAAAGTAAATTGAATTAATTTTTCAATTTTACCGGTTGAAGCATTTACACGCATTGGAACAAAATACACATCTAATTGCGGTGCTTTTTGTGCAAAACCAACTTGATATTTTAAATCTATTTGATTGCTCAATTGTGGCTTAATACTTTCAATTAATTTACCGCCAATAGTTGTAACAGGTTCATAAACTGCATTTTCTATGCGCACCTGAATTGATGCCGTGCTGGTTATGGAAAACGACTCTCCGTATTCAGGTAAAACGGTGGTATTATTAAAATTAAAAGCTGCTCCATCAAAATGAAATGATTCACCGCTAAATTGACTTTCGGTAGTAAATGTTCGTGTTTGTGCTGACCAATTGAGTGTTCGATCCACCGAAATTTGTTCACCTGCCAATACTGTAGTCGACGATAAACACGTTAACATTGCAGTTGAAAAAATAACATAGAGTTGTTTGCGAAACATTTTCATCGCTGATTTAGGATTTGAAACTAAGGTTAAAGTTGCCACTTAAACGCAAATATCATAAGAATATTGCCATTATTCCGTCATTTTCGGGATTAATACCATTATGGGTGATAACCACCTGTTTTACGATTTTGTTCAGTATCAAATCGCAACAGGTTCAGGCTCAGGATTTAAAATATGGGCACTGGCATGCTGCAGAAACAAATTACAACCCTGCATTTGC
>DAORKJ010000016.1:0-2204 GCA_035439505.1 Chitinophagales bacterium | reverse complement strand
TGTACGGCTTTAACGATATTTTTGGTAACCCTAACCCAACAGGGGAGCCGTTTCCAGGCAGTTTAACCACCGATTTTGTCGACTTTGGTGCAGGAGCTGTGCTCTACAGCGATAAATTGTATGTCGGAATGTCCGCAGCACACGTAACTACACCAAAAGTAAGCTTTTATAACAACCCGTCAAGTGAATTGCCAATGGCGTTTTCGGGACAGGCGGGGATATTTTTTGGGGGAGAAAGAAAGGACGATTTGGTGTTTAATCCCTACCTCCTCTTCACCACTCAAAAGGGATTTAGTCAGCTTCAAACGGGAGCTTATGTTAAAAAAAGCATTGTTTTAGGCGGATTTGCCGTCAAACACAATACTTCTAACCTTAGCGACGTTGTTTTCCTCGCAGGTTTGAGCAAAGGGATGCTCAAGTTTGCTTATAGTTACGACATCAGTGTAGGGCCTTTGGCAGGGCTGTCTGGAGGGTCGCATGAGGTGTCATTAATGTTGACTTTTAAGGACAATGAGGGCAGAAGTAAAAAGAATAGTCAAAAAAGTATGCTGGATTGCCCTTCCATTTTATGAATGTAAAAATAAGTTTTATACATTTGCGTTAACTCTGTAAAATAGATTAAAGTATGAAAAGAAATCTGCATCCTGTAATGCTCCTGGCAATTGCAGTTTTAGTTGTATCGTTTTCTGCTTCCTGTAAAAAAAGGTCGTCGGTTACCAATTTCAAGTATAACGACACCAAATGGGGAGGCTTTGAGGCTCACAAGTATGATGGGCAGGCTACCGGACCTAACCTCGTGTTAGTTCAGGGTGGTACCGTAACTCAAGGTGTTACCGAGCAGGACGTTACCTTCGAATACAACAACATTCCTCGTCGTGTGACTGTTTCTTCCTTCTACATGGACGAAACTGAGATTTCAAATCTCCACTACCGCGAATATGTTTATTGGGTAACTAAACAGTTTCCTGATTTTCCTGAGGTAATCAAAAACTCATTGCCTGATACACTCGTTTGGCGCGAAGAATTGGCGTTCAACGAACCGTATGTGCAATATTATTTCCGTCACCCATCATACCAAAACTACCCTGTTGTGGGTGTTTCATGGTTACAGGCTACAGAGTTCTGTAAATGGAGAGGCGATCGCGTAAACGAAATGATCCTTGCCGAAAATAAATATATCACTCCTAATACAATGGGAACCGGCGAAGATAACTTCACTTCTGAAACATACTTATCTCAACAATATACTACCGGTATCAAAAAAGGTAAAAAAGACTATAGCCCTTACGCTGCGGACCCTAAAATGGGACGTTATGTGCGTATGGAAGACGGTGTGCTTTTACCTGACTACCGCCTGCCAACTGAAGCTGAGTGGGAATTTGCCGCTCTTGGTTTAGTAGGTAACCGCGTTACGGGTAATGAGATGATTACTGACAGAAGGATTTATCCATGGGATGGAACATCACTTCGTGAACCTTCATCAAAAGAAAAATGGGCTCAGGGTAAAATGTTGGCGAACTACAAACGCGGTCGAGGTGACTATGCGGGTATTGCCGGCAAATTAAACGATAACTCTATTATTACTGCGCCTGTTTATTCATTTATGCCTAACGATTACGGTTTATATAATATGGCCGGAAACGTGAACGAATGGGTTGCCGACGTTTATCGTCCTAATACTTATTTCGATATGGAAGACTTAAACCCTTATCGTGGTAACGAATATCAGGTTCGCGATTTGGATGAAGATAATTATCCTTTACTTGACTCATTAGGTCGCATTCGTTATCGCCCTGTGAAAGACGAGGAAGCTGTTAACCGTCGTAACTATAAAAAAGGTTATGTTGTAGATTACCTCGATGGTGACTCAACTTCTTATGTTACTTACGATTATGGTAAAACAACTTTGATTAGCGATAATGCTCGTGTATATAAAGGTGGTAGCTGGGCTGATGAAGCTTTCTGGTGTTCACCTGGTTCACGTCGTTATCTTGAAGAAGATAAATCTACTTGTACTATTGGTTTCCGTTGTTGTATGATTCGCCTTGGTGGTGACGTTGATAACGAAACTAAAGGTGGTAACAACTTCAAGAAAACTAAAAAACAACAAAAAATGAATAAGACCAACAGGAACATGAATAAGTTCTGATGTGTTGGTAAAACATATACTAAGCCTTCCGAAATCACGGAAGGCTTTTTTATTT